>JBCCRV010000221.1:0-10090 GCA_039201085.1 Myxococcota bacterium
CCGCCGCCGCCGATGGCCGCCTGGCGGTAGAAGCGCGCCGCGTCGTCGAGCTCGTTTTGGTCGAAGTGGTAGTCACCAAGCAGCAGTGCGGCCTGTTGGAGGTAGCGACTTTCGCCGAGCTGAACGAGCTGCCCAAGGGTGGTGCGCATGTCGTCGAAGTTGCCGAGCTCGCGCTGCTCCTGCGCAATGTTGAACAGAATGCGCTGGCGCAGCGGCGTGTCTTCGTATTCGGAGAGCACTCGCTGGTAAATGCCGATGGCCTGCTCTTTGAGGAGCCGCACCTGAGGAACGTGCAGCGCTTCCTGAACGCCTTGTTGGCGCTCCGCCGCCACGCGGTAGTGGTAGCTGGCCTCTTCGCTCAGCAGCTCACCCAAGCGAACGTAGAGCTCGGGTAGGTAGGGCGCGCGGCCCGAACGCGCGATTGTATCGCGCGTTTCGGCGATCGCGCTTCGCACCTTGGTGATGCGCACGCGCAGGATCTGCACGTACGCCGTGTCAGACGTTGTCTGCAGGCCGGCTCCGCAGCCAACGAGCTGCGCGATCAGGAGCCAAACCATCACTTGCATTGCACGTTTCATTGCAGACACCGGTCCTCGATGACGACCTCGAACTCGTCCAGCTCGTCGGTCCAGAACTCACCGCCGAAGGCGTACGCCACGCGGCCCTCGGGCACTTCATCGATCGCGTCCGCCGGCGCCGGACCGGACGGCCGCGAGCGGCCGCGTAGGAGCTGAACGCTGAGCTCATGCAAGATGAGGCGAACGCCGTCGCTTGCGGAGATGAGCTCCCGCGCGATCGTCCGCGCTTCGGCGTCGACGACGTGTGGTAGGCGCCGCTCGAGCCGACGAAGGCCGGCCACGTAGGCTTCCTGGAGCCGTTCGCCGGAGGACTCGGCGCGCTCCGTCAGGTCTTCAAGGCGCTCGACCTCCGCGCGCGTTGCACGGACGAGCCGCGCCATTGGAAGCACCGTGTCGCGCTGAAGGGCGGCCTGCCTGAGCCACTCCGAATCGACGGGTGGCACACCTTCGCGCAGGTCCTGAAGCACGTCCGCGTGGCGCGATCGCAAGCGCGCCGCCGCCGTGCGAGCGGGGTCGAACTGGCAGAGGCGCCGGAGGTTGTACGCCTCAAGCAAATAGCGCTCCGGTGCGATGAGTCCGCTGTAGACGGGCGCGTCGAGGGCGACGAGCAGACCGAGGCTCCGGCGGTAGTTGCCCTGGTAGTAGTGGGCCCAGGCCATTTCCAAGAGCAGGCTTGGCCGATCCGACGCGTCGTCCTGGAGCGCTTCGTAGGCGCGAATCGCCGAGCGGTAGCGTTCTTGGTCGAGGGCGATGCGGGCGAGCGCGAGGCGCGCTTCGAAGGCCGTGTCGTCGGGCACGGGGGTCTCGCTCTCTTCACCGAGCAACGATTCGAGGCGTGCCTTTGCGGCGTTCAGTTTGCCGTCGTCCAAGTCCACGGCGGCCAAGGCCATCTCGGCGCGGGCGTGGTACGGGCTCTCGTCGTCGATGGCTGCGAGCGCTTCGGTGGCCCAGACCATCTCGCCGCGGCGCAGGTTGTCGATGCCGCGCTCATAGAACACAAAGTCCGCGAGTTCCGCCTGCGCGCCTTCGATGTCCGCCGAAGCGACAAAGGAGCGCAGCAAAAGATCGTCGTCCACGTGGCCCGTGGTTGTGAGCGCTTGAAGACCGAGCAGCGCTTCATCGGCGAGCTCGGCGTTTCGGCGCGCCTGCGCGACGTCCCAGTAGTAGAGCGCCGCGCCGTAGCGAAAGCCGAGTTCGCGCAGCGCTTCGGCGAGCAGCATTTGCGCGCGGTCGTAGCGGTCATCGTCCTCCGTCGCGGTGCCTAGGTAGACGAGCGCGCCGACGGCGGCGTCTTCCCAGTCCTCGCCGCTCCGCGCTTCGACGGCCGTAAGGAAGGCCTCGTCACGCGTGCCGTTGAAGGTCGCGCCGCCGCACCCCAGCGAAAGGGCGACCAGCGCGGCTAGGGCGTGCCTGCTGACGTATTGCAACATCAGAACTGCGCCGAGACGCCGAGGGCCGTCCACAGCTCGTGATTCAAATCGAGGTTGTCGAAGGCGTCCTGGAAGTACATCTGATGCCGCACGTCGATGCGCAGCGAGAGCCATCGGGCGAGGTAGAAGCGAAAGCTCGCGCCATAGTCGACGGTTGCCCGCCGGGAGCGGCTGAACCACGACACGCCGCCGCCGACGACGACACCGATTTCGCCGTGCACGATCAGGTCGTTTCGAAGGGCGCCCTTCCAGTAGATAGGCTTGATGAGCAGGTTGGTCGTGACCGAGTGTTCGAGCACTTCAAAAGGTGTCGGCTCCAGCTCGAAGGCGTCGAGGCGGCCCTCCAGGTCCGTGTCGAACTGAAGGCTGTTGAAGTAGTTCACGATCTCCCAGCCGAAGAGGTCGCTGAGGTGCAGCGTGTATGAACCGCCGAGCGTGACGCCCTTCGTGAACGCATCCAGCGGGAGAATGCCGAGCCAAAACGTCAGCTCGTGTGTCCCTTGGTAGTGGCGGTTTTGAACGGCCCGTGACGCGTACGACGCGCCGTCTTCCTGCGCGGAAACGCGCGGAGCGGCGGACAGGGCCATCGCCACCGTGGTGAGAATTAAGAGTCTTCGCATCGCTTTGAACGTCCTTGGTGCCAGCTGGAGTCGCGAGGCTACCGGCCCATATCCGCAAAGAAAACCCCGTTTTTTTAGTGTTTCTTCTTCAAAGTTTTTTTGAGCCGCTTTTGGGCCGGCGAGCCATTGAGAAGTGAGGTGTATTGTAGTCTCGACCATCACAAAGCCCCCAATCTGAGGGGCGATGCAATGGGCACCGCTCATGAGCGAACCGCTACGTCCGAAGGCCAGCCCGCGTGTCTCCCGAGCCGCCTCGGTCGAGGCGCCGAATTCCGAGGCTCCAGGCCCTTCTTCCGGCTTCTCCGTCGCCGAACCGCCGGACTTGACGACGCTCTTCGAACGCTACGCGTCCTACGTGGGCGCCGTGGCCCTGAGGCTGCTCGGACGGCCGGGCGAGGTCGACGACGTGGTCCAGGAAGTCTTTATGGCCGCTCAACACGGCTTGCGGCACGCAGAGAGCGAGCCCGCCGTGAAGGCCTGGCTTGCCAAAGTGACCGTTCGCACGGCCCAGCGGCGCCTACGAACGCTGCGAGCGAAGGGTTTTTTTGGCGTGGGCAGCGAGCCGGCGTACGAGAGCGTCGTCGACCACAGCGCGTCGCCCGAGCAGCGGGCGCTGGTCGCGGATATCTACGCGGCCCTCGACCGCATGGCGCCGCGCAACCGGGTTGCCTGGGTGCTCCGCTACGTGGAGGGCCATCGGCTCGAAGAAGTGGCGCGGCTGTGCAACTGCTCATTGGCGACAGCCAAGCGGCGCATCGCAGCGGCGCGGGATCGGTTACGGGATGAGTTCGGAGTCGAATAAGATGGACCACGAGGCGATTCACGCGGCCTTTGGGCACGTGGTGGATGCCGGTTGGGACGCCGAGCGCATCGCCCAGGGAACGCGCGGCGTGGTGCGGAAGCGGCGTCGCCGGACGGCCCGTCGGGCGATCGGCGCGGGTGCCGTGGTTGCCGCCGTCGCACTCCTTATCGTAAACGCGGATTTTGGAGCGACGACGTCCTCGGCGCCCGTTGCGGCCTCGGGCGGCCACGAGGCACCGAATGACCCGAGTTCGGTTGATTTGGGTCCAAACGACCTTTCCTTTGAGGACGGCAGCACGGCCGTGGCTCTCGGCGAGGGTTCGGCGCTTCGCCGGGTCTCCGAAACGGCGGGGCGAATCGAAGTGGCGCTCGAGTCTGGTGCGGCTCGGTTCTCCGTGACGCCGGGGCTCGACCGTACCTTCGTGGTAGACGCCGGGGACGCCCGCGTAGTGGTCCTGGGAACGGTCTTCGAGGTATACCGACAAGATGGAGGCGTCCGCGTCCGCGTAGAACGCGGCCTCGTGCGAGTCGAGTGGGACAACCAGACATCAGAGGTGGGCGCAGGCGAGGAAGGCGTGTTTGCGCCGGAGCCACAAACGCAGCGCCGCCGTCCCCGATGGCGAAGGCTCGCGGCTCGGGGAGACTACGAAGCGGCCCTCGAGGCGATTCCCACGGTGCGCAGCGCCGAGGACCTCTGGGATGCGGCAGACGTCGCTCGTCGAGCGGGACGGAACGCCGAGGCAATTCCTTACCTCGAGCGTCTCGTTCAGGATTATCCCCAGGGCCGGCGCTTTCAGAACGCCTCCTTCACCCTCGGGAAGGTGTTGGCGTCGCTTGGGCGGCACGGCGAGGCGGCGGAGTCGTTCCGACAGGCGCGACTTCGAGGCGGCGCACTCGCGGAGGCCATTCTCTACCGCGAGATGCGGGCACGCTCGGCGGCCGGCCAAGCGTCGGAAGCGGCGAATCTGGGGACGCTTTACCAAGACCGCTACCCCGACGGTCGCTATACGGACCGGGTCGAGGCGCTCCTTCAGCGTTGAAGGTTCGCGCCATGCGCGTCCGGCTCATGGCTTTCGCATGCGCTCTTGGCGCTTATGGCGTCGCCGAGGCTCAGGTGTGCGACGACGCGCTGCGCGCGCGCTTGGACGGCCTCGTGGCCCTCGAAGTCGACGAACCGATTGACCTGGCGCTTCGTTGCTCTTCGACCGGAATCGCTGCCGACGTGCGGCACCGAACGACGGAGCGGAGCCGAGCCGTAGAGGGTATCGGCTTCGACGAGGAGGCCCTTCGGGAGCTCGCCCTTCGCATTGGAGAGGTCGCCTACGAGCTTTCGGAGCCGGCGCCACGGGAAATCGTGCCGCCGCCGCCGCCCCCACCTCCGCCGCCTCCCGTGCCGGACCCACGGGTGCTGCTTCTGGAAGGCGCCCTGAGCGTTGGCCTGGACGGCCGCGGCCAGGTTCGGGGCGGCGGCGAGCTGGGCCTTACGCTGGGGCGCCGCTGGCGCACCCGCACGGCCATACGCGTCTTTTCCGGGCCCGAGCCCGGAGACGCGATTCGATCGCGAATCGTCGCGGCAGGCGGTACCGGCCTCGCGCTCTTCCTCGGCGAGGGGCGGGTGTCGTTTTCGGCGAGCGCCATGGTGTGGGCCGGAATCGCCCTGGCGACGCCCGACGGGGCGCTCGATGGCGATCGCGCCTTTTGGTTTGCCGCTAGCCTCGACGCCGGGCCTCGCCTCGCGCTGAGTGAGCGCACGAGCCTTGCGCTCAGCGCCCGCGTCGGCGCCCAGCGGCGTATCGACCGGCGTTCCGTCGACGTTCTCGGCGCCCCCGCGGAAGACGGCCGCGGCAGCCGCCTTTGGGGGGAGCTCCTCTTCACGCTTGCCCTTCGGGTGGGCTCATGAACGGGCGCTGCGCCCTGGCGCTCGTGCTCGCCATGGGCTGTCCTGGCACCTTCGAGCTCGAGGTGCCGGCGGGCGATGCGCCCTTCGATGGCGGAGCGGCCGGTGGGCGGCCCTTTGAGTGCGCGGGCCGCCCCGTAGCTCCCTCCCCGAGTCGCGTGGTGCTGGTAGGCGACGGAACGCGTGCAAGCTGCACGGAGATCGCCGTGAGGCGCGCCGTAGCGCAGGGCGGGGGCGTAAGCTTCGACTGCGGTCCGGGCGTCGCTGAGATCGAGGTGACACGCCCGATCGCCCTTGGTTCCGGGGTGCTTATCGACGGTGATGGACAAGTGCGCTTCAGTGGCGGCGACCAGAGTCGCATCTTCACCGTGGAGGGTGAGCTAGCTGTGCTCCGCCGCATTTCGATCGCGCAGGGACGGGCCGAACGTGGCGGTGGACTCGTCGTGCAGGGAGGCGCGCGCCTGTGGCTGGATGAGGTCGTCTTTACGTCCAACGAGGCCGACGGCGGGACGGCGCCGGGTGCGCGTCCCTTGGCCGGTGGCGGCGCCGTACACGTGGAGGAAGGCGGCGAGCTGATTGCGATCGCCACCAACTTTCTGAACAACCAGTCGAGCTTCGGTGGCGCGCTTTGGCTGGAGGGCCGTGCAGGCCTGCATGGCGTACGCTTCCGCCAGAACATTGCGAGCCAAGACGGACTTGCGCGCGGCGGTGCGATTGCCGCGTTCGCGGGCGACCTGGTTCTGTGCGACGCCGAGCTTCAGGACAACCGGGCGGGCACTGGCGGCGCCGTGTACGCCGAGCTCAGCCAGCTCCGCGTCGAACAAACGCTGCTCGCCGAGAACATCGCGTCTGATGGAGACTCGCGCTTCGGCGGCGGCGGTGCCGTTGCCGTCACCGACAGTTCGGGACGGATCGAAGCCTCCGAGTTCCGCGCGAACACGGCTGGGCGCTCCGGGGGCGGGTTGCGAATGGAGGGCGGCGGTCTGCGTATCTCAAACAGCACCTTCGATTCAAACGTGAGCTCAGCCGAAGACGGCACCGCCATCTTTTCGAGCGGGGGCGAACACGAGGTTCATCACGTCACCTTTGTGGGAGTCGGGCTTCGACCGCTCGTGTCCGGGGAAGGCCTCGCGCTCTTCAATAGCGTGCTGCAGAGTGCGTCCGCGCCGTGCAGCGGCATGTTTCCGGGCGAAGGCGTGGCCCACTCGCCCGGACCACCCTGCGTTGAAGGCGCCACGACCCTTGATGAAATGGGTCTACAGCGCGTTGCGACGGGCTGCGGAAACCTCGGGGCATTTGTACCCGAACCGTCGAGCCCCCTTCGTGGGGCTGGCGTTGCGGCTTTTTGCACGGAGTCGGATCAGTGTGGGAATACCCGCCCCGCGGCCCGTTGCACCCTGGGCGCGGTCGAAGACAACTGAGGCGGCTTGCGCGGTGCGGTTGGCGGTTGGCGCGGTGCGGTTTGCAGTTGAGTTGCGCGCACAGGACCTGCGCCGTCATTGATGGCGCGCCACCGCCGGGTCGCTGGCCGACCGAATCGCCCTTTGGGCTCGTCCTCAGCGGCTAAACATGAACGGGTAGGTGATTTGCACGGCGCCGCCTTGGGGGCGGGGGAAGCGCATCGAACGGATCACGCCCGCGACGCAGTTACTCACGCCGGCGTTTCCGAGCGTCGATGAGGCCTGGCGGACGCCGCCCACCCGGCCGTTGGGGCGGATCGTCCAGGAGAACGCGATGCGTCCGGCGAGGCTTGCGTTCGACAGAAGTGCCCGTTCGTAGCAACGCTGAATGCGGCCCACCTTGCCATTGATCACCCGCTGCACTTCGGCGCGGCTGAGCGAACCGCCCGTTTGCCGGCCGAGCGCGGACACCGCGCGCACGCGGCCGCGCACCGGTCCCATCGTCGAGCGCATCTCGAGGCCCATGACCGTGCCCGCGGCATCCGTACCGCCGAGCGGCCCCACGTTGGCAGAACCGGACGCGCGCGCCGTGTTCACGCCGCTCACGCCTGCGATCGCGCTCTGCACGCCGGTGACCGAGAGGTTGCTTGCGCCGGGGCCGCCGGCAACGGCCTGAATGTTCGTCGTAACGTCTTGCAGCGTTTGGCCCGTACCGGCGTTCGGCGTCGTCAATCGGTTGACGAGATCTTGCGTGGCGTCGCCCGTGGACGGAGCGTTCGTGCGGGCGCGGCGAAGTCGGTTGCGCAGGTTTTGAGAGAGCTCCGCGCGCGATTCAGGCGGCGTCGGCGCTTTCGTTCGCCGGACGCGCCGGGGGCGGCGCCGGGGCGGCGGCGGCTGCGGGCGTTCTTCGGGAGGAAGGAGCCGCGCTTCGGCGAAGATCTCTTCCTGCGGACGGTCTTCGACCTCAAGGCTGACCACACCCGCCGACGCCGCGACTTCAATGGCGCCAGCAAGGCCCAAATGACTGATCACGGCGACGACGCCGCCAATGGCGTAGGCCATCCAGGGCAAAACCCGCTCGCCCTTTGCGAGCGGTCGGCTCGTGTCGATCTGCAGAACCCACGAGAGCTTGCCTCGTTCGACTTCGAGCCGTTCGCCTACAAGAAGCTTCGTGTCCGCATTGCCCACTTCGACGCGCGAGCCGTCCTTCATCTTGTGGCTCGCGCGGTCGGCGTCCATGAGCCGAATCACCGCGTGGTCGCCCGTGATCTTGATCGTGCCGGGAAAGCCTTCGCTCGCCGCGCTGCCTGAGCGCAGCGTCGTGACGCCGAGGACCACTTCGTCCCGCAGGCGCACAAGTTCGAGGGATGTGCCCCCGCCGTTGACGGTGTTGCCCAAGGGCAGCACGGCCCGGGGGTTCACGTCGATCATCGGCGACTCATCGGCCTCGTCGTCCTCGTCGGTAAAGGGCACAAGCTGGCCCTGGTTGAAGCTCAGTTTGCCTGGCGGCTCGCTGAGGTTGGCCTTCTTCGCCTTCTTCGCCTTGGCCTTCTTCTTTGGCTTTTTGTCCTTCGCCTTAGTCGCGACGGGGGCCGGTGGATCGACCAAGGGCGCGCTGGCGGTCGGGCCGGGCTCGAGCGAATCGGCCAGGTTGCCGAGCGGTTCGTCGCCGGGATTCGTCACGGCGCCGCTGTCGACGTTGGCCAGCGACGCGCTGTCGAGGCTCATGAGGTCCGTCGAAGCTTCGAGCAATCGCTGGTCCGGCGACACGACGGCCGTCGCTTCTTCCTCGAAATCCGATGCGCTGGGCGGCGTGCCGAAGTTGGGCGGCGGAATCGACGCGGGTCGACGAGCAGCGGCGGGCGACGACGGCGTCGTCGGCGCCGGGGCGCGTGGCGGAAACGCCGGCGCCTTCGGCGCCGGCGGCACCGAAGGCAGGGTCGCAGGCGCGTCGGCCCGGGTGGGGATGCTCGAGCGACGGGCGGGCGGCGCCAAGCGAGTTCCGCCTCGAGATCGGCCAGCAGGGCTACGCGCGACGCATCGCGACGGGACGAGCGTAGCGTTTGAAGCTCGGCGGCGATCGAAGGCTCATGCTCGAAGACCTTGAGCATACGAACGGCGTCGCCCGTGCGCCCGGCGGCTGCGAGCGCACGCGCAAGCTTGATGCGTGTTTCCGCTTCGGTGACCGAACCGAGCGCGTTGAGATGCGCCTCCCAATGCGGGATCATTCGATCCGCGGCAACGCGCGCCTCAAGATCGGTAATGACGTTTCGGTCCGTCGGGTCAAAACCGAGGGCGCGCCCGAGGAGCGCTTCCGCTTCCGCCGGGCGCTGGCGCGACTGCAGACGCAGAAGCCGAACGGCGCGGCGAAGGTCGTCGGAGCTTCCGCCGGGGTTGGCTCGAGCGCGCTGCTGGAGCAGGTCGACGGCGAGCTCGGCGGCTTGCGCGTCCTTTTCCGCGACGGGCAGGATCACCTCGATGGCGTCGTCGATGCGGCCGGTCTTCGCGACGATGTTCGCGTAGTCGATATAGGCGCCGATGACGAGGGCCGTTTTCGCCCGCTTCTCCGTGAGCAGCTGAAGGCGCTGAGCATAGAGCCGAACGGCTTCTTCCTGGCGAACGACCTCGTGCAGGTCGCGTAGACCAGGATTCTCCGGCGCGCGCGTGACGGCCTTTTGTGCCAGTCCTTCAGCCCGCGCCTTGTCCGATGCGGCGAGCCGGGCCGCATCGAGAAGGGCCGCCGATGCGGCGACGGGATCGAGCGCTTTGCCCGACCACCATTCGAGCAGTTTGACCACGGAGCCGGGCTTGCCCGTCGACATCAGATGGGCGCGAGCGGCTTCGAGCCGTCCCGGCTCGTTTGGCGCCTCGTGCAGCGCAGTGACGAGCGCCCTGGTCTTGTCATCCATTAGCGTCGGCTCCGACGCCGTCGGCGCTGACGGGCTGGTGCGTCATCCGCCGCGGCATCGCGCGACCCAATGACGTCGCGTACGGTCCGCCGACTAAAGCCGCGCCGCTCGCCCGTCAGCGGCGGTAGCGGTCGGCTTCCTCGGCTGAACAGCACCACGGCACCTGCACCGGCGGTCTCGCCGCGCACAAGGCGGGCATCGAACTCCATACGGTTGCTGCGCTGCAGGCTTCCGGTGGTGCGAACGCCCTCCTCGGTCGATTCGCCCTCGGCGGCGGCCGCAAGCTCGCTTCGGGTCGGCTCGCTGCTCGCCTCTTCTCCCTCCGTAGCCTCGCCTTCGCCCTCGGACTCGCCTTCGGCGCTGGCCGTTTCTTCCGGTGGCGCCTCTTCCGCCTCCGCGGGCGGCGGGGGCGGCCTACGACGGCGGCGCCTACGACGGCGACGTCGACGTCGACG
>JBCCRV010000222.1:0-10074 GCA_039201085.1 Myxococcota bacterium
GCGCCGACGAAACCACGCCAGCAGCATAAACGCACCGCCCGCAAAGGCCGCGCTCGTGGCGTGGCTGGCGAAGATGTAGCTGTAGCCAAGAAACACCGACCCGAGCGCGGCCTTTGCGGGCGGTGCGTTTATGCTGCTGGCGTGGTTTCGTCGGCGCGGGCCGGCCGCCGGCTGGCGCGACTCGCTCCGCGGTTGGGCGCCCACGGCGCTTGCGGGCTTTCTCGCGGCCGGTGTGACGGCCCTCGAGTACCCGTGCTTCTTCTTCAGCGTGTTTCTGTGCCTCTACGCGCTCTTCAACGTGCGCCCTTGGCCGCGTCTTCTTGCCTTCGGTCTCGGGGCGCTCGTGCCGACGCTGCTCGTTGCGCACTTTCAATATTCGGCCTTCGACAACCCCCTTTCGCCTGGCCACCTCTTCGTCGAGAACCCGGCCTTTCGCAGCATTCATGATGAGGGCTTTTTCGGCGCCGATCGCTTCCGTACGGAAGCGGCCTACGCGCTCCTCTTTTCCTGGCGCGAAGGTCTCTTCACCTTCACGCCCGCGTTCGTCTTTGCTTTCGCCGGCCTTCCCATCCTGCTGCGCCGCGAGCGCCGCGGGACGATCGTCGCGTTTTCCGCCACGATGATCAGCTACCTCGCCGTGTGCTTCTTGAGGAACTGGGACGGCGGCTGGGTGATCGGCCCCCGCTACCTCGTGGTGGTGCTTCCCTTCATGGCGATGGCCACCGCCGTCGGCTACGAATGGGCGCTCTTACGCGCCCGCCCGCTCGCGGCTTTCGGCGTGGGGCTGCTTTGCTTATCGGTGCTCGTCTCCGGCGTGGTGGGCATCTACTACCCGCATGTGCCGCCGGAAATCCGCTATCCGCTGCCGCACCTCGTTTGGCCGCTCATGCAAGACGGGCGCGCGCCGCACACGGCACTCGACTGGATTGGCATCACCGGCCCGTACGCCCTCCTGCCGCTTGCGGCGCTCGTGCTTGCCATGCTGGCCTGGATGGTGGGCCGCTGGCGGTTGCGGATCTGGCTTTCCGGCGCGGTGCTATGCGCCGCCGTGGCCACCGGGCTTTTCTTTCGCCCGGAAGAGCCCGTGTCCGAAACGGCGCTGCAGCACATCAAGAACTCCTGGGAACCCTAACGTCGTTTGAGCCCGGCGGGATCGGGACCGCTGTTGGCAAGCGCAAACGGTCCTTCAGGGGTCACTCGGCGTCTAAGATGCGCAGCTGCTCCTGAAGTTGCGCCTCCTGCTCCGGTCCCACGAGGAAGCCATGGTAGGCGGACCACACGGCGCCCCAGGCAAGCCACAGCGGAACGAGGAAGGTGCGTCGTCGCCAAAGCCAGAGAACCGCGAAGGACGCGAGCAGCCACGTGAGAAGCTGGCCCCAGAAGCGATGGCGGCCGGCGCGATGCTGTTCCCGCTGGAGCACCTCGCGCGCGCCTTCGCCGTGCGATGCGGTGCCTCCCACGGCCGGGCGATCCCGAAGTGAAAGGGACGCCTGCACCCCCAGGTGATCGGAGGGAGCGATGGTGCGGCCGGGCCGAAGCGGAATCGGATCCGTCACGGCGACGGTGGCTGCAGTCGCCCGGAGGCCGCGGCCTTCCCCGTCGCGCGCCAGAATCGCGTCGACGCGCGAGCGGGCCACCACCCGGAGGGCGGAATCTGCCATCAGTACCGCAAAAGGCGGCTCGCCTGGCCGCGTATTCAGGTCGCCCACAACAAGGGTCGGCAGCGAACTCGCCATCGCAGTGGCGCGGAGTTCGAGGGCTTGTCCGACCCGCGCCGCCGCGTGGCCGCCTCGGCCGTAGGCCGCGTGCAAATGGGTGTTCAACACACGCACCGGGCCCCGCGCCGTTTGCACCGTGCCGGCAAGCACACCTTTGGCGGCGAACCAATCGACGGGCCAAGGCCACCACGGGAGCGTGCCTGCCTCAAAGGGCTCGAAGCCCGTATCCACGAGCGGCAAGCGAGATGCCAGCAGGAGCCCCGAGCTTCCGTGCGAAAAGGGCGCGTCCGAGGCTTCATGACGTTGAAACTCGAAGCCGCCCTCGCGAAGGGCCTGCGCAAAGACCCGCGCATCGCGCTCGCGCCAGACTTCCTGTAGGGCGATCACGTCCACGTCGGCGCTGGCGACGATGCTCGCGAGGCGCGCGACGATTCGCTCGTGGTCTTCACGAAACTTCACGCTCCACGTGTTGAGCGTCAGCACGCGAAGGTCCGGGGGCCGTTCCGCAGGCTCCACATGGAACTCGTCCAGCGCGGCGCTCGCATGGGGTTGCCGAAAGTCCGGGCCGCACGCGCATGCGAAGGTCAGCGTCGCGAACGTCGCCAGTCGCGTGGCGGCGCGACTTGAACGTTTGGCGGCGTGCATACCTTCATCGTTAGGCGTGAAAGCATGTTCGTCGATGGCCCTATGTGGGTGGGTGCGCGGTGTTCTCGCTCCGCCCGCTCGGAAACGCGGTCCGGGTGCCTAGGGAAGGTTGATACGCCGGCCGCCTCGATTGATGAAGAGCCGGTCGAGAACCGGGTTGAGGTGCAAAACACCGGTCCGGCGAATTAGAACGTCCCCCACGCGCAGTCCGCGGCGCGCAAGGCGAGCGCTCGGCTCGACGCTTCGAACGCGAAAGTAGAGGAAGCGCGCATCCTCGCCCTCTACCCGGTCAAACTCGGCCCCGGAGGTCGCATACCAGGACTCGAGGAAGGCATCCGCTCTGATCCAGGCTTCGCCAGCGAGCATGCGGGTCCCAGGCATGGCGACGATCTGGGCCCATTCGCCTTCCGTTCGCACACTCACCACACCTTCACCCCGAACGCTGGCCCACGGTACTGAACCTTCCCGACGGGCGAAAACACGCGACCCGCGCCGCAAGCGTGCTCGCATGACGGGACGGGGGGCGCGAACTTGGCGCGTGCGTGTCGCGCGCCCAGCGAAGGTGCCCCGGACGGCCTCGGCGCTCGCGCGCACGATGGAACGATCGACCCACCCCTCCGCGTATGAGTATCCCACCTGCACCCGCACCCGCACCCAACGACCCCGGCGCTCGAGTTCCCAGTTCTGCGTGCCCTGAACCTCCAGCGCGTACGTTCGTCCGGCCCGCCGACGCCGCATCGGGACATCGGTCTTCGTGAACGCCACCGGTCTACCCGACGGGACGGAATCCTCGCGGACGCGATCCCGTTGGCCGAGTGCCCAATGCTCTCGGTGTTCGCGCGTTTCATCGCTAAGCGGCACGTTGGCGAAGCCATCCGCATACGCCCTACGTTGCGCATGCGATACGACGCTGAGGGTTCGGCAGGGGATGCGGCCGGCGAAGCGAATAGAAGAGCTGGGTCGGCGGTGCGACCGGATGCGCACAACGGCGTTCAAAGCGTCCCTGCTCGCGCTCGCATGCTCCAGGCTGAAGTCGGCGCGATGACCGACGGATGCGATTCCCCCTACGCGGCCAGAGCCCGCCAGCGAGAGCGCCGGAAGGAGTGCGCGGAGCGTTCGGGTGCCTTGAAACCGGAGGTAGCCTCGTACGTCAAACCGAACCTCTTCGCCCTCCGCTCGGCCTCGCCAGCGCCGCGCCCAGGACTCTACGTTTAGCTCCAGATCGCCGGCGCGTACGCGGGTTGCAATGGCCTGCGACGCGCCGCTGAGCCAGCACTGGCCTGACGCTGGGTTCGCCAAGAGGAGGAGCGAAATCCCTACTAACGAAAGACGCACGTATCGATCGACACCCGACCTGTCGGAGAATTGGCGGCTTAGGCAGATTCGGGTGGATTGCGCACGCGAGCGTGGGCGGGAGCGTTTCTCGATGCAGAAGGTGTTCGGTCAAAGCCGCGCGAGTAGCTTCTTGAGCGCGCCCTTGGCCCGGGCGCGCACGCGTGCTGCGTCCAGGTGCCGGTGAACGCGGTTCTGAACGATCCATTCACCCTGGACAAAGACGTGGCGCACGTCCGACGCCGTCGTTGCGTACACGAGCTGGCTGTAGGGGTCGTCGCCGGGCAGCTGATGCAGGCCGTCGCGGTCGACGGCGATCACATCGGCGAACTTGCCGACCTCGAGCGAACCGATTTTGTCTTCCATCGATAGCAGCTTCGCGCCGGACGTCGTCAGCAGTTCGAGCGCCTCGCGCGCGGGTAGGGCGGAGGCGTCGAGGCGCTTGCCCTTCGCAAGGAGCGCCGCCGACCGAAGCTCGGTCCAGGGATCGAGGCGGTTGTTGCAGGGCGCGCCGTCGGCGCCGAGCCCCACCACCATGCCCAGCTTGCGCATCGCGACCACGTCGGCGATTCCGCTGGCCAACTTCAGGTTCGCGCTTGGACAGTGCACAATACGCGTGCCGTCCTTGCCGAGGCGCTTCATCTCGCCCTTGCGCAGCTGAACGCCGTGGGCGAGGGCCACGTGCGCTCCGTGAATGCCGTAGCTGCGCAGAGCGGCGATATCATCCTGGCCCAGCAGCGCCTTTACGGCGGCGCGCTCCTCCGCGTGCTCCGCCGCGTGCGAGTGAATCATGCAGCCGCGGGCCGGCGCGATTTCGGCCACTTCGCGCCAGAGTCGTTCGGTGCAGCTCAGGATGAATCGCGGCGCGTAGGCGTAGCGAAGGCGACCTTTCTGGTGCCATTGATCGGCGAGGGCGTTCGACTCGCGCAGCGACGCGCGCGTGCTTTCACGCAGGGTCTTCGGCACCTCGCTTCCGGCGTCCATCATCGCCTTGCCCGAGGCGCCGCGAATGCCGCTCTTCGCCATCGCTCGAAAGACGGCGTCCTGATGATGGACGCTGCCCATGTCGAGGATCGTCGTCGTGCCTGCCGTCATCATCTCGGCGAGGCCAAGCTCCGCCGAGGCGCGCATCGACGACGCGTCGTGCGCGCCCTCGAAGGGCCAAATGCGCTCCTTGAGCCAGTCGAGGAGCGGAAGGTCGTCCGCGAGGTTTCGAAAGAGCGCCTGGCAAAGGTGCACGTGCGTTTGAATCAGGCCCGGAAGGACGAGCATGTCCGACGCATCGACAACCGTGTCGCCAGCGCGCTTGCGCAGCTTGCCGATCGCCTCGATGCGCCCCTGCTCCATGCGCAGGTCGGCGCGGAGCACGCGTCGCTCACCGTCCATCGTGACGAGCGTGCCGCCCCGAAGCAGCGTCGTTTGCGGTGCGCCCATGCGCTCCTTTACAGGCGTCGGAGCGTCGCGCCGAGGAGCGATACGAAGCGTTCGCGCGACGAGGCGGCGTTCTCCTGCACTTCGGCGTGCGTCAGCACTTCTTCATCGCCCAGGCCCGCGGCCTTGTTGGTGATGCAGGAGACGCCCAGGATGCGCGCGCCCATGTGCCGGGCTGCGATCACCTCCAGCACCGTGCTCATGCCAACTGCGTGGCCGCCGGCGCCGCGAAAGAAACGGATCTCCGCCGGCGTTTCGTAGCTCGGGCCCAGCACGCCCACGTACGTGCCGCGCTTGAGCGAAAAGCCCAGCGCGCCCGCACCCTCGTCGGCGAGGTCCATCAACCCAGGATCGAACGTCTGCGTCATGTCGACGAAGCGCGGACCGAGCTCGGCGTCGTTCGGACCGACGAGCGGGTTCTGCCCCGTGAGGTTGATTTGGTCCTCGATGAGCATGAGGTCGCCGACGTTCTGGTCGTCGCCGATGCCGCCGGCGGCGTTGGTGATCACGACCGTCTTGGCGCCGAGGTGAATCATGAGCCGAAGGCCGAAGACCACGTCATCGACGGGATGCCCCTCGTAGAGGTGCACGCGCCCCTGCATCGCGATGCAGCTCTTTCCTTCCGCGTCGCCTAGGACGAGGTTGCCCGCATGGCCCGCCACGTGGCTCATCGGCATGCCGCCGATTTCCGTGTAGGGAATCGAGGTGCCGCCCGTTAGCGTATCGGCAAAGGCGCCCAATCCCGAACCCAGCACCAAGGCAACATCCGGCGTGCGGTCAGAAAAACGGCGCACATCGGCGGCCGCAGCGGCAAGACGTTTCGTCAGGTCCTTCACGCCCGCGACGGTGCCCGGGCGATGGGCGCGAGTCAATGGCTAGCCCCTTCGGTCACCAAGGGTGTGTGAAGAACACGGAGAGCGTCTGAGTTCCGGTGGTCAAAGGTTCGAAGGGGGCTTGTTGGGTCCTGCGGACCCCGGGCGCTCGGATATCGCGACTCGGTCGTGCCGATGATGCGGTTCATGGTTGGATAGGCGGAAGGTGAGTGGTCAGCGCGGAGCGCGGAACCCACGGAAACAAATCAAGCGTCGGGTGGAAAGAAGCGCTCGATCTCGAGCTCAATCGCTTCGAAGGGAGGAATCCGCGCGGTGCCTTCGCTCCACGCGCCAAGCCGCTTCCAATGGGCCGCGCCCTCCTCCTCGCTCCGGGCGAAGGCTTCGAGCACCCGGGCAGTTGGGTCGAGCATCCAGTAGTGCGGGACACCGTGCTCCAGATAGAGATTCGCCTTCGTCACGCGGTCGTGGCCGGCATTCGAGGGCGATACGATTTCGCAGATCCAGTCCGGCGCCACGTCGATCGGCCGAATGCCCCAAGGCGCCTCGAGCCGCGCACGACGCCAACCGGCAACGTCCGGACGCACGATGGTGTGGCGCTCAAGGCGCACGTCGATTTCCAACAGGATCCACCAGCCGCCCGGACCGCCGCGGCCGTCGTCGTCGTCGAAGGGTCCGCCGATGTAGCGGCTGAGGGTGCGCTGCGCGCGGCCATGTTCGGGCAAAGGCGAAGGCGGCGTGACAAGCGAGCCCGCGATGATTTCCGCGCGAACGTCCTCGTCTAGCGATACGAGGTCTTCATACGTCGCTAGCTTCGGTGCCGGCTCCATAAAGTCAGTCTACCGCGGCGCTACTCTCGCTGCACGAGGGGCCTGTTCACGCGACAGGCCTGGTTACGAAGCGATGTTACGAGGCGATGGGTGGCGCGGGGATGTGCCGGGCCCACACGGCGGCAAGGGAAGGGCGCTGGCGAACGGCGGTGGTGATCGCTTCCACCTTTGGCAGGCTCGTTCGGCACCATTCGTCGTCGAGCCACACGGCGAACTTCGTGATGTAGAGGTCCGTGGCGCAGAAGCCGCTTGGCACGCAATACGGCGCGCCCTGAACGTTCGCTTCGAGAATGCGCCAGCGCTCCTGAATTATTTCGCGTGCGCGCACTCGGATCTTGTTCGCCGGTTCGCCCGGGGGCGCGAAACGCTCGGGGTAGTCGTCGATCTCGATGAGCGGATAGAGCTCGGACGCTAAGAAGAGCATCCACCGAAGGGCTTGGGCGCGGTCCTTCGAGCCGGGCGGCGGGAGCAGGCCGGCGGATCGATGGCGCTCGTCGAGGGTTAGGAGAATCGCGACCGATTCGGTGATCACCTCGCCGTCGACCACGAGCGCCGGCATCTTTCGCTGCGGGTTGAGGGCGGCGAAGGCCTCCTCGCGGTGCTCGTCGTTTCGCGCGTCA
Source organism: Myxococcota bacterium (assembly GCA_039201085.1). Classification (GTDB taxonomy): domain Bacteria; phylum Myxococcota_A; class Polyangia; order Polyangiales; family Houyiibacteriaceae; genus JBCCRV01. The sequence continues at coordinate 7,407 of JBCCRV010000222.1, forward strand.
AGGTCGCGCACTTCGTAGCGAACGCCGATTTCCGCGCACGCCGCTTCGACGATGCCCGAACCGGTCCCCGGTGCGCCGTAGATCACGTAGGTCATGGCGTACTCTAGACGACCGCGCGCCACCCTGGGCGCGCCAGTCCGCAGATTCCTGCGCGACTCCTCGATGAATGGCCTCCCGCCGTCCTGCGTCATGTCGTCGGCGAACCACGTGCTCCGCGGGCGGTCGTTCAGTGGCCCGAGCCCAGAGCCCGCACAGAGCCCGCACCCAAAGCGTCTGTTGGAGCGTTTTGGGAACCCAAGCCCATGATTGTTGTCTCGACGGGGATGCGGCCTTACGAAGAAGGGGTGGAGGATTCTTGGCGGCTTTTGCCCTCGGAGCGGGTGATCTGGGAAGGACGCCCGGCCAATGTGCCGCGCTCCCGCGGTTGGGCCCTCGCCACCGTAATGCTTGTTGCCGTCGCCATCGTGACGGCGTGCTTTGCGGCGCTCCTCAAGTTTAGCGGCATGGCCGGCGTGAGCCGAAGCATGGCCCTTTGCGCGATGTGCTTGGCCGGCGCGATCGGCACCTACCTTTGGCCGCGCCATCGCCTCGACCAGCTTCGCTACGCGCTGACGGACCGGCGCGTGCTCCTTCGTCGCGGACAGACGAGCCGTTTCATCGACGTCGCCTCGATCACCTACGCACGCATTCGCTGGCACCGGGCCTCGCCCGTCGTCGGTCACTTGGAGCTGGTTGTCGCGACACCCTTTGGTCCGCTTCGCCGTCCCCTTCGGGTGGTCCTCGAGGATGTGCGCGAACCGGACCGGCTTTGGGCGCGCATTCGCGGCGCCAGCGCGAGGGTCGCCGCCGGCGATGCGACGACGCCCCTCGTCGAGCGGCTCGATGAAGACGAACAGCTTGAATGGAGCGGTCGACCGCTCGGTCTTCACCTCGGCTGGCGGGAGCTCGGCGTCGCGGCATCCGGCCTAGCGGTGACGGCCCTCGGCTTTCTCTACGCCCAGCGCAACATCACCATTTTGCTGGACCTCGAGGGCCTCGGCCTTTCGGTGAAGAGCCCCGAGTGGGCGCTGCTTTTTTCGGCGGCGCTCATTTCGGCGGCGGCCATCCTCGCCGTCGGCATCACGCTCCTTTGGCAGGGCCTGGTGCGGTCGCGCCTGCTCGGCGAGCAGACCGAATACGTGCTCACCAGCAAGCGCCTTTTGATCCGCCGCGGCTTCACCGAACTCTCGCTCGATCGGCGGCGCATCGTGGACGTGGCGGAGCAGCGTGCGCCCCGCGGGCTCGTGCACCTTTTCTTCGTTCTCGATGGTCCCGGCGCGCGCGCGCTGGCCGTAAGCGGCGCGATGGGACCGGTCTTGCCGGCCCGCGACGCCGTTCCACCGGTTCTTTTCGACGTCGCGCCATCCTCCAAGCTGCGCGGCTTCTTCGAACGCGCCGCGCGATAAATCACGCCCGCCCGTTTTCGCATCGAATCCGACTTGAGTTCCACCGCGAGTATCAACGCCATCTGGGCGACGGGACGGCGATTGAACTTGGCCGCGGAGCGGACTAGGAACGTCCTATGAAGCCAGCGCTCCTACTCGCCCTTCTCCTGGCATGTGGGCCCGGCCGGCTGATTTCGCGCGGAGCAGAGCAGCAAGAGGAGTTGGCTCAGACGGTGGCGACGCCGCTGCGGGCCACCGATGTGAGTCCCGCGGAGGGCGCGAGCGAAGCGCGCGGGCCGTGCGAAGCGGGCGCCGACGAGGTTTGCAACGCCCTCGACGACAACTGCGACGGCGTCATCGACGAGGGCTGCGGTCTAGAAACGGGTCAGCTGCAGATCACAGCCACATGGAACACGGGCGCCGACATCGACCTCTACGTGGTCGATCCGGCCGAAGAGGTGCTGAGCTTTCAGCGGCGGCGCTCGCTTTCGGGCGGGCACCTCGATCACGACGCGCGAGGCGATTGTCGCGAGGGGCAACGAAACGAACGGCTGGAGAACGCCGTATGGGCCAGCGATGCGCCCACCGGCACGTATAGAGTTCAGCTGCACTACCTCTTCGAGTGCGATACGGGCGCGGGTCTTACAACGGCGACGGTCAGCGTGTCCCTTGGCGGCGAACTGCTGGGATCGTGGAATCAGCGCATCGCGCCGAATGAGACGGCCGATGTCGTCACCTTTCGACTCGAATAGGCGGCGTCCTTGAGGCGGACCGCACCGCTGGCGGGCCTGTGGCTCATGGCTCTGCTCGCCGCGGCGGCCTTTGCGGCGCAGAACGCGCCGCCTTCACGCGTCGTGTTCTGCATCGCCTTGGCGTTCGTTCCCTACGCGCTGCTGCTGTTTGAAGCGCCCCTTTCCGTGCGCACGACGACCGCGCTCGTCGCCCTCGCAGGCGTGCCGGCGGCACTCGCGCTTCCCGTCTTGAGCGACGATGTCTACCGCTACCTTTGGGATGGCCACGTGCTGCTTTCGGGCGTGGACCCCTACGCGCACGCGCCGGCGAGCCCTCCGCTGGCGGGGCTACGCGACGCGGACTGGGCGCGCATCAACCATCCGGTGCTCGCGACGATCTACCCGCCGCTGGCCCAGGGGCTCTTTGCGCTCGGGCGGCTTCTGGGCGGCGTATGGGCCTTCAAAGTGCTCGCGCTCTTGGGCCATTTGGCCGTCGTCGGGCTCTTGGCGCGC
>JBCCRV010000223.1:0-10026 GCA_039201085.1 Myxococcota bacterium
ACGCCAAAACGCTTCGCCCACGGGCAGCCGCTTTCGACGTCTGCCGTAAGGCGCATCGCGTACGCGAGGGCGTCTTCCTTGCTCGTGTTGTCGGCGAAGTCGACGCTAAGCTCGAAGAACCCTGCATCGACGACGGAGAAGATAGCTTCGTCCGCGTACGTGTCTTCCAGCGAAGGAAGGGCGTCGATGATGCGGCTTTCCTCACCTTCCACAACCTTGACGGCGAAGAGCACCCACTGCCGCGACGGCAGGCTGTTGATGGCGACCCCCCTCTGAATTCCCGGCCCGATCCATTCGCCGTAGAGCACGACGATGCTCTCGTCGGCCACGGCATGCTCGGACCGAATGCGGCGCTCGATGGCGCGAATGGCGCGAGCAACCGGCTCGCGCGAAACGAACTCGGCGAAACCGTAGTTGTCGTCCTCGACGCTTACGGTGCGCGAGCGCGACTGCGGCGACAGCCGCTCCGTCGAACAGGCTACGCCGGCGTTGCAGCCGTGAAGCTTCACGCTGCCTCGGTACGCTACGGCGGAACGAACCTTGTAGCGCTCCGGACACTCCCCATCGCCGTTCACCGAATCGACGTAGCGAGCGACCTGATAAAGGGCGACGATGTGATCAAACTTGTGCATGTTACGCCTCCTTTCTTAGACGTGGCGTCGCTGGAGAGACTTGAACTCCCGTTTCCGTGTTGAGAACCCGGCGTCCTGGGCCGCAAGCGCGGGTCTCGCGAGCGTTGATAGGGGATGACGAGCCGGGTTCGGCGCTCGCAAGGCGCGACAACGCAGGAAGGGCAGAGCCCTTTCAAGGCGGAGCAACGCCGCAAGCGTCGAAGCAAGGCCGTCAGGTCCTATCAACGATCGCGTGACCCGCGCGCAACGACAGCGACAGAATGCGTTGGCGCTCGTTGGAGCGTTCGCGCCTCGAGAGATGGAGCGATCAGCGGGATTTGAACCCGCTCTTTCGGACTGGCAGACCGATGTGCAGCCATAAACACCTTGATCGCAGTTGGCGGAGAGCAGAGGTCCCGAGCCCCACAGACCTTGGCCTGCGCTTCGGTTAGCAACCGAGCCCGGCCCCCGGCCGGTTTACTCTCCGAAAGGAAGCAACGCTTCCGCTGGCGGAAGGCGGTGGAGTCGAACCACTGCGCGCGACGGCGCCCCCGGCGTTCGAAACCGGTGTGGCCCCACGGCCACGTCACCTTCCAAGGGAATAGCGACGACGAGTTTGTGCTGAGACAAAAAACTTGGTGTCTTACCGTTTAGACGACCGCGCCTCACGGCGCGCCTCGGAATCGAACCGAAATTTCCAAGGTGACAGCCCCAGCGGCATTCGCCGCGGCGGAAACTGGAAGAGTCGAACTCCGACGCTCGCGCGTCACCCGTGTTCCAGACGGGCTCGGTGGCCACCACCGATGCAGTTTCCATCGATCGACTTCGACGACTTTCATGCAGACGAAGTCTGGCGGAGAGCGGAGGAATCGAACCCCAGCGCACACGCGCCCATCCAGGTTCAAACCGGTGGCGGTCCCAGACCGCATCGCTGTCCATGGTCGGAACGGCGGGGTTTGAACCCGCGACCTCCCGATCCCAAATCGGGCGCGCCTCGCTGCGCTACACTCCGAAAAAGATGCCCCGAACGGGAAGGCGGCGACGTCGTGCGTTGCGCCCCAAGGGACGCATGCAACCGCGGGTCCGCCTTCCCGCCCGGAACGGTATGGAGCCCCGTTAGGAGGCTTCCTTGATCGAGCCGTGCCAGTAGAGCCAGTTGGCCCAGGCCTCCGGTACGCTGCGCGCCGGGTCGACGCGAAAGGCCACGAAGGGAAGCCACGTGGGCTTCACGGGCGTCTTTCGAAGCCGCATCCCGGCCTGCCGCGGCGTGCGGTTGCCCTTCTGCTCGTTGCACGGACGGCACGCCATTACGATGTTTTCCCAGGTTGTCTTGCCGCCCTGACCACGTGGAATCACGTGGTCGTACGTTAGGCGACGTAAGGGAAAGGTCTCGCCGCAGTACTGGCAGCGAAAGTCATCTCGTGCGGCCACGTTGATGCGCGAGAAGCGCACGCGGCGCTTCCGCCGGACCGCGCGCAGCATGCGCACCACGGCGGGCATCTTGATCGTGAGGCTCACGGAACGAATGTCCTCGTCGTACTCTTCGACAACTTCGACCTTCCCGTCGAAGAGCATGCCGACGGCACGCTTCCAGCCGATGATGCGGTGGGGTTGATATCCTTGGTCCAAGACAAGCGTTCGCATTTGATCACCTCCTTTTTTGTTTGCCTCTTCACCTCCTGAAAACCGCGCGCACGTCGCCTGGATACGGCGACATGGCCATGGTGCGAACGGGAGGATTCGAACCTCCAACCTGCCGAATCTAAATCGGCCGCCTCTTCCAGTTGGGCTACGTTCGCGTGTGTTTGGCGGCTGCAGCCGCAAGCTGCCTGGTTCGCTCGGTGCGAACGGGAGGACTCGAACCTCCAACCGTCCGGGCTTAAACCGGCTGCCTCTACCGATTGGGCTACGTTCGCGTGTTCGGTTGCCGCAGCTGCAAGCTAGCTCGGCCTACCGGGTGCGAACGGGAGGACTCGAACCTCCAACCTGCCGAGCTTGAACCGGCTGCCTCTACCGATTGGGCTACGTTCGCGAAGGCTCGTCCTGGGACGAGCGTGGTGCTCAGGACAGGAGTCGAACCTGCATGGGGTCGATGCCCCCCGGCATTCTTAGCGCCGTGCGTATCCCAGTTCCGCCACCTGAGCGTGGTACGGGGTCAGGGAATCGAACCCTGCTGGTCCTCTTTGTAAGAGAGGTGCTCTCCCAGAGAGCGAACCCCGCGCGTTCGAGCGACCGGCTCGAACGGGTCCCGCCGGAAGGAGTTGAACCTTCGCCGTCGCCCGTATGAGAGGCGCGTCGATCCGATCGTCAGCGAGTTGGCGCCCCCGAGAGGATTGACAGCCTCCGCCAACCCGGCTTCGGAAACCGGTGCTCTTCCCCTGAGCTACGAGGGACACGTGCTTCGGTCGTGACCGACCAAAAGCGTTGGCACCCGCGGAAGGAGTCGAACCTTCACCATCCCGCTTCGTAGACGGGCGCTCTTCCAATTGAGCTTCACGGGCAGAAACCATGACTGCAGAAGCAGTGTTGAGCTGCGGCATCCGACCTGCGACCGGAGTTCAAGACTTCGAACTCCGTCCGCTTCGGCGTGCAGCAGCGGCACCCTCGGACGGACTTGAACCGCCACCTTTCGGGACCGCCGGCGAGGGGAACATGTGGGCGCGGCGTTCGTCTCGGCGTTCGATGGCAAGGAGAGATGACGCAGGAGTGTGAATACACTTCAAGGAAGAACGACGCAGTCATCGGGCGCCGAGGCGGGCGCAGCGTGCGCATGGTCCCTCGACGGCGGTCATAGAAGACCGACGCCCTTCCGTTAGACCACGAAGGCTTGGAGTGGCGGGGGAGAATCGAACTCCCGTGTACCGGAGTTGCAAGCCGGCTCCTAGCCATTCGGATCCGCCACGGATGGCCGAACGCACGCCCTCATTCCTCGAACGATGGAGGACTGACGAACCAACGTTCGGCACGAACATGGACTCCGCGTCTCTTCGCAAAGACGCGGACACCACGCTGGAGCGCCCGGCGAGACTTGAACTCGCTCCGCCTGGTTGGAAGCCAGGAATGCTGCCGAGAACACCTCGGGCGCGGATTGGTGGAGAGGGACGGAATCGAACCGACCACAGCCGGAATGCAAAACCAGCTCGCCTCCTTGGCACATGCCTCCCCGAAAAGTGACGGCATTCGGCACGGTCCGCCTGGACGGAATCGAACCGTCGTTTCTTGTGTATCAGACGAGTGTCCTCACCATTGGACGACAGGCGGATAGATCTTGGGTTGACCGAGCGGACTCGAACCGCCTTACCCCCGGGTCACAGTCGGGGCCCTCGACCACTTCGGGATCGGCCAACATAAACGGGCGACGAGGGGCGCAAAGACATTAGCGCTCTCCCAGCTGAGCTACCTTCACCATAGATGGGGTGAAGGACGGGGTTCGAACCCGCGACCACTTGGTGGAAAACCATGTAGTCCTTGCTGCATTCGCCCAAGAGCGCACCAAAGGTGCACTCGGTCAGGGCCGCGAGAATCGAACTCGCCATCACCCGGTTCCAAACCGGGGCGCCCACCTTGGGCGATGACCCTGAAGAAGCGGCGACGAAGGTGCGGAGAGATGCCGGATTCGAACCGGGTTCCGACGTAAACGTCGGAGCACAAACCAAATGTGATGTACTCCCCACGGCATTCGCCGCGGTGCCACAAACCGGAGTTGAACCGGTGCCTCTCGGGCTTCAACCGAGCGCTCTACCAAGCTGAGCTATCGTGACGTGGCGGGACCGACGGGATTCGAACCCGTGTTCTCCTACGCGACAAGCAGGCGTCCACTCCAGACTGGACCGCGATCCCTTGGCAGGTCGTCGAGGTTTCGAACCCCGCGCCACGGGTTTTGGAAACCCACGTGTGCCCAGCACCCGACCTAAAACTGGCGACAAGAGATGAAGAGATGGATGCTTACGCAATCGATTAACAGTCGATGTAATCCCTTCTGCATTCGCCACACGCGCTCCGAAGAACGCGGCTCCGCGGGCTGGATTCGAACCAGCGCGAATTCGCTTAACAGGCGAACGCTCTACCACTGAGCTACCGCGGAATGAACGTGCGGGTGCCTCGGTTGCCACGCCGGGCACCCGCACAAAAGTGTCTTTCTCGATTGTCAAAGATCGCTGACGCGACATCGGTTCGGGAGGAAGGATTCGAACCCTCATCTTCTGGTCCAGAGCCAGACGTCCTTGCCGTTGGACGACTCCCGAATGTGTAAAGAACCGGCCTGCCCGAAGGCGCACTTCGGCCGTTGAGCGGTGCGTTCGTGAACGCCGTTTCGACGTCGCGACGCACCTCTCCTAAGCGCGTTCAAAACAGCGTTGAACGCGTGGTGGATCCGGAGGGAATTGAACCCTCGATGTCCCGGGTAAGAGCCGGGTGCTCGGCCAACGTGAGCGACGGATCCGTGGTTACGAACTTGGTGAAGCCGGAAGGATTCGAACCTTCAACCGTCCGCTAAAAAGGCGGCTGCTCTCACCGTTGAGCTACGGCTTCGCTATGCGAAGACGACTCGTTTCTGCTTGTGTAGTTGCTTCATCCAACCTTCCTTCTTGTGACCTTGGTGGGGCCGGCAGGATTCGAACCTGCATGTGCTGAATAGCTCCTGGGTTACAACCAGGTAGGGAAGCCAGTTTCCCCATCGACCCCTAAAAAACAGGGTTCAAATCGCGTTTTGCCGAATATTCAAGACGCGAATCGCGCACGAAAAAACCGCCCGAGGCATCTGCCTGGGCGGTTCGAAACATGCGCGCGTGCATGTATTCGTAACCGCCCTATCTGGGATCTTCCTCTCGCGCGACGAGGCAATAGCCGGCCTCGCTAATCAGCAAGCTCATCGGGAGCGCGCCGCCGTTTAAAGCATCGGTGCATGAGGAACCGCGCTGAGCAAAACAGAGACTCCAGCTCCGTTGCTTTCGTTGCGCGCTCATTTTGTTGTGATGCCCAAACATGGTGTTGCTCGTTGTTGAAGGGACCTTCCCTACGCCCGACAGTTGTGCATGCCAATACGCACGGGTCAAGACTTTGATTCAAACAAAATTAACTTTCTTGTTTTGCGTCCGACGACGACGGTTCGCGCCGTCGAATCGTAAAGGCGCCGATACGCGAAAGCGGCTCAAACAAATTTCGATGGTCGCATTCGAAATGCTCGATCACCTGGCGTTGAACTGCGGCTCGCCGAACGTGCAGCGCGACGCAGGTTCAAAGAGCAAGAACACCGTAGCGCAGATGCGCCCGCGACTACGCGCGAGGGCCACGCCCTCTTGCGTCCCGTTGCACCACTTGAGCGCGTCATCTCCGCGTCCGCTTCGAAGGAGCGTCGACAACGTGCAACCGCGGCAGCCTGACGGCTTCGCCAATCGCTCACCGTCTTGCATCCAGAAGCGCACGAAATGGACGCGCGATCACATGCGCGACGACAACTGGGTAGAGGCACAGGTTGCGTAGAAGTGCACGCGTCGAACTCCACCGAGGTGCCGACTGTGCATGCACTGCCGCATACGCAAGCGCTTCAAGATGCGCTGGACCGAAGGGCCCGTTGTGAATCGACGCGACCAGACGTTTCGGAAGCGTGCGCGCTCCCAGCAACGCGCCGCTCCACCCGCCTACGATCGCCGCGTGCGTATCGGTGTCACCGCCCGCCCGAATCGCATGGTCGATGCCATCCCACGGGTCCGGACTGTCGCGAAGAAAACAGTACGTGCAGATGCCGAGCGTATGAACCACAAACCCCGTGTTCCCCAAGGCGTCCACCGCCGTCGACAGCGGCGCATCACGCAGACGAAGCGCCGTGTCGATCGCTTGCTGCAGTTCGTCGTGGCGAAGGACCTTTCGGGCGGCACGAACGAGCGCGACACGGTCGCTCGAGCGTGACGCCGCGCAGAGCGCCGCGAGTTCTGCCACGTACACGGCGCTTTCCACGGCACGAACGTCAGTATGCGTGAGCTTCGCGGCAGCGCGACTCAGCCTTCGTCGGCGTGCGGTGTCTTTGGCAAGCACAGCCCCCAATGCGCCGGCCCGCATCGCGGCGCCATTGCCCGCGGAACGTACGCCGGGATGACGAAGTCCGACGGTCATTCGCAAGCAAGCGCGAAGGGTCGCGCCTCCGATGCCAAACGGCAGGCGAAGGAACCAGCCGACCATCGAACGCCGAAAGCGACGCAGGCATCGTACATCGTCGTCCTTTGCGGATACCAAGGCCTGCACGAGAAGCGCCGTTTGCTCCGTATCATCGGACACGTACCCCGTACGACCGCAGAGGCGAAAACGCGTGCGACCGCCGTAACGCGCAGTCGACTGCGCGTGTGAAAGTCCTTCGTACGGCAACCCTAAAGCATCGCCGAGGGCGACGCCCCAAAGTGCCCCGAGTACTCGATCGCCGTGCTGCATGCGGCGTTGCAGTTGCGAACACCGTGCCGAACCAAAACAGCTCAACGCAGCGGGTGGACGCGCCTTCGAAGCTTCAGGCGGCGACACGATGTCGCGCACGGCCTTCGGTCCGCCGCCAAAGTGTCAGCACTCGCAGATGGCCCAGGCGTACGTACGCCCGGCTCTTCGCTGCCTAGGGTGTGACACTGGTCCACGACGGGTCGTCGTTGAGCACCTGATAGATCCAGCGTAGCGCGTTCGTACCGCCTGCGACGGTCGACTCGAACTGACCGAACATCGTGTGCCCTTCACCTCGCACGGCGAAGAGCGCCGCGTTTCGGTTGGTGTCGAAGTGGTCGCGCTGCGCCGACTCGAGTCCTGAGGCAAACTCGCTCTCTTCCGAATCGAAGTAGAAGGCGATGACGGGGTCGACGGACCATGAAAGGAGCGCCACGCGAGCCGTGGGGTCGGCGGCCGCGGCGGCGCTGTAGATTCGACTCCAGTCGTCGGCGCAGCCCGCACACTGGTCGAACACTTCACGCCCCCACGCGGCCAGCCACTCGTCCCTTCGGGATTCACGAAGGGCGGGAGCGGCCAAGAGCGGGCCGCCGTCGCTGATGAGATCGATGCGCGCCGACGGGTACGCGGTGCGAGCCGTCGCGAGGTTGAAGGAGGCACCGTAGCCGCCGGCGCTGGAGCCCGTCATCAAAACGCGCGTCGCCGAGGGACGGGTCGCAACGATGCGCGCTAGCGCTAGCTGAAAGTTTCGATGGCCACGATGTTCGGTCGTGCGGCCGTTATAGACCGCGGTTCGATTTCCCGCGTGCACGTCCCCGGTGCAGTACGGCACGTACACCCAGCTCCAATCACGAACAGGGTTGTCCGCGCGTTCGCGGTTCGTGAGGCCATCGTCGAGTCCGAGGTCAACGTCGAAGTCGTCTCCACTGAAACCGCTTTCAATGAAGGAGGCGAGCTCCTCTTCGTAGCAAGACTCGAAGTCCCAACAGGCGCCGCCGCCTTCGAAGTAGATCATCACGTTATCGGACGCGTCGCTCAGGTTGATGGCTACGCCCGTCGGGGCGCCGTTCGCGCAGATGGCGCCGTCAATCGGCACCCAGCTCCATTCGCGGAGCGGCGCGCCGATCGGGTCGACGACCGCCGCATCGCCGGCGTCGGCGCCCGGAAGCGCATCGGAAGCCGCGTCCGCAGGGGGCGCCGTCGCATCGGACGCGGCGTCTTCCGCGGCTCCGTCCTCCGACATGTCGCCCAACGCCGTTCCGTCGGATGCAAAGGATGCGTCCGAGGAGTTCGTATCGTCGCCGCACGAAGTCAGAAGTAGCGCCATGGGAAAGAGCGCTAAGCGATTGAGCATCCTAGAACGCTAAGCGCATCCGCCCGCAAACGCTACCGGGTCACGGCTTCCCTGAGGTGAGTTGCGGCGGCTCAACGCAATGAGACTACGTACTGGGTCCGCCCCATTCGGCAGGAATGGGCACTTCAAGCTTAGACAGCGTCTCCACCACGTCCGCCGAGAGCTCTTCCGGAAAGTACAAGTCCGCGGGCTCACGGGTGTCGTCCCATTCGCCGTACACATCGAAGTCTCCGGACGCATATACGTCAATGCGTCCGTCCCAGCACATGGCGGAAACGGATTGCAGCTCGTCGTTCTGGCGGCGACGGAACGTCTTACCAACACGTTCAAACAGAAAGAGAATCGTGGAGTACGCCACAGCTTCCTCGTGTCCGACGAGATTGCCAGCCACGAAGCCCATCCACACCGGCCCCTTGTGGGACTTTGCAGCGCGTTCGACAACGGGCGCCCTGATCACGTCGCCATCACGATCCTCCGTTCTGCCCACGGCGAGCGGGACGCCGAACGTCGGCTCCATTAGCTGTAGAACGTAGTGACCCACGGCTTCTTGTTCGCGCGGCCCACGACAGCGAGCGGACATCACGTCCCAGGCGAGCCGCTCGATCGCACTCATCGACGCCAAGGACCGCGAGCGCTCAAGTTTGGCGATGAACGTTCGAAGGCCCGCATCAAAGCGCCCCTTGCCCATCCATAAGCAAGTGCCCGTAACCGCATCCATGGATGTGGTGGGCGCTCTCGGCCGTGCGCAAATGCACGTGATCGGCGGTTGTACCTTGGGTCGGTGCCATGGCTCCCATGAAGGATTGATCGCAAACGTCAGCCAAAGCTCGAAGCCCCAGTGTTCGCGAACGGAGCGAATCAGCCAAAGCTCGTCCGCCCACCACTCGAGATCGCGGGTGACAATGGTCACCTGCTCCCAACCCGCGTTCACCAGTGCGTCGAGGAGCAGCTTTTTGTAGCTGGCCACAAGCCATTGATAGCGGCGCGGCGTACCGAACGCTACCGAGTGCGGATAGGCCTACTCGACGGCCGCGACATGGAATACTCGACCCCGTTTCCCCGCCCGGAACTATCACGGCTTGGGGGTGATCACGTTCTCTTCCTCTGGCTCTTCCTACGGGCAATCGAACGGGCGGACCGTGTCCGGCGAACGGAGCCAACGTACTTCGGTTGGAGCACCGACCTCAGGTTCAAGCGGCCCCTGCTCGCACTGCTTATGAATGGCAATCACGCACAACGGCAGCATATCGCCAGCCGAGGAAAGCAGGTTCATCCACAGCACGCGCTCGCTGGGCAGAATCAACCCTCGCCAGGTGCCTTTGGCTCCGCATCCGTGGACGAGCAGGCGACCGTCGCGAGGTGATGGAAGCTCAGGAGCGTCCAGGAAGCTTAGGCGATCTTCCAACACGGTTTCATGGTCTAGGTGCACTAAGACACCAGCGGGCGAAGCATCCGCGCGCGCGACGAACCGCGCGTATGCGTCGTCGGAGAGCTCGGCGCGAAAGAGCACGTTGTCGAGCTCGTCTTCGTAGACTTCCGTCACCATGCCGCCGATGTCGAAGCCGCTGAGCTGATGAAACTCGGCTTCCACTTCGCGGAGGCGGCTCCACCGAAGCCATCCGAGCAAAACTCCCACCAGAA
>JBCCRV010000224.1:0-9961 GCA_039201085.1 Myxococcota bacterium
GCGGCGTTGGCAAATCCACGCTCCTCGCACGCCTCGTGGAAGGCGCCGACTGCGACGTTTGCGTGGTCGCGCTGATTGGTGAACGAGGCCGCGAGGTCGAAGAATGGGTGCACCGAACCCTTGGCGCTGAAGGTCTCGCCCGAAGCGTCGTGGTGGCGGCGACAAGCGCCGACCCACCGCTTCTTCGGGCCCGTGGCGCCCTTCACGCAACGGCGCTCGCAGAGGGCTTTCGCGACGCCGGGAAACGCGTGCTGCTCGTGATGGACAGCGTCACGCGCTACGCCATGGCCCTTCGCGAAGTCGGTCTAGCGGCCGGCGAGCCGCCCGCAACGAAGGGATACACGCCGAGCGTCTTTGCCGCCCTCCCCCATCTGCTCGAGCGCGCGGGCACGGGCACGGGCCAGGGTTCGATCACCGGCGTCTACACGGTGCTTGTGGAAGGCGACGAGCTCTCCGATCCGATCGCCGACGCGGCGCGCGCGATCCTCGATGGCCACATTGTGCTCAGCCGGCGCCTTGCAGAGCGCAACCACTACCCCGCCATCGATGTGCGCGCGTCCATCTCCCGCGTGATGGCGCACATCGTATCGAACGAGCAAGACCAGGACGCGCGGCAGGCGCGGCGGCTGCTCGCCGACGCCGAAGAAGCGGAGGAGCTTCGATCGCTCGGCGCCTATCGGCCCGGTGAACGTGAAGACCTCGACGAAGCCTTGGCGCGGAAGAGCGCGCTGAACGCGCTCCTCTGTGCGCCTCGGGTCGACGACGCGGCGGACGCGCTGGCCACGGTCGTTCGCGGAGCACTTCCAGAAAGCGGGACGCAGTGAAAAAGGAACGACTGAAGCGCGCAGTCGCCCTTCGCAAGCGGCTCGACCGATTGGCCAGCATTCGTGCTGCGCAGGCGGCTCGTCACGCGGACGAACGGCGGCAAGCATGCGAGTCGCTCGAGGCCGAACAGAAGACCTTTGCCAACGCCCCCGCAGAGGGGCCCACGTCCGGCGCCGATCTGGCCTGGCGCGACGCGGTTCTCGAAGCGAGCCGGGCGGAGCTCAAGGAGAGACGGGAAGAAGCCGACGAAGCGGAAGCGCTTCGCGCGGACGCGGCGGAAGCCGCCCAATCGTCACGCGGCAAGACCCGCGCGCTCGAGCGAGCGCTCGTGCAGACGCTCGAAGAGGAGCGCGGGAACGAACGTCGAGCCGAGCAGCAAGAACTCGATGAATACGCCGGTCGAAGGAGCAAGCGACCATGAGGCTGGAGGGAAGCTCGGCGCCCCTTGCCAAGAAGACCGCGTCGCAGAATCGGCCCGATGTCGAGGACGTGGCGAGCGCGTTCGTTCACTGGCTGCAGACGGCGACGGACGAGGCGCCGCTTGCGTCGGCCACCCTCGCACCGGATATCGACGCGGGCGAAACGGCAGGTGACGAGGACGCTGGCGTGGCGCAGGCCGGCGTGACGCCAGCCGCGTCCACCCCTCTTGCCGGCATTCTTGAACTCGCAGGCGAAACGCTGGCAACCGAACGTGGCCACGGCAAGGCGTCCTTGCCCGCGGCCGTTCGCCCTCCCTCGGTTGTACGCGACGCGGCGCCGGCAAGCGTTCAAGGAGTCGGCACGCTCGTCGCGCAACCCGCTGTCGGCCTCACGCTAACGGAGCTCGCGCCGATGGAGGTCGCGCCGACCAGCGCTCCGCCAGCGCTCCCGGGACCACCCACGGCCCCAACGGACACCAACGCGGCGGTCGCTGCGACAAGCCGTGCCCTCGTCGGCGCGAAACGCGCGCCGCAAGCCGAGCCGGCGGTCGCGCCCAACGCGCCATCGCCCTCAGGCACCGTTGCATCCGACAGCCTTTCGCACGGCTCCGAGCCGGGAACGCGCGACGCGACAGCCCAGGCAAGCGTGGCGGCCGACGAACTCGAGCGCCACTCCAACCGCAGCCGGGGGCGAGATGAAACGGCAGGCGCACAGAGTGCGCCCAAGGCCAGCGGAACCGGCGCCGAGGGCAGCGACCTCGCGCAGCCGGAGGGAGCGCGCCGCAGGGGTCCACTCGCCGACTCCGCACGACTCGATCAAGCCGGCGCGAACGACCCGGACAGCCCGGGAACATCGGACGACGTGTCGGCGGCAGGCCCTGAAGCAACGCGCGACGACGCAAGCGACGAGGCACGGAACACCAGCGACGCGGGCGAGGGCTTCAGCGCCAAGGTCACGGACGCGGAGTCGAATCAGGCACCCGCCACTGCGCGAAAGGCACGCGCCTCGCAGCCCGACGCAGAGCTGCTCCTCAAGCGCATCGCCGCCGCCTACCCCGGCGCCGACGCGCGCGTTGTCGACGGACCCGAGGGTACGCTTGTTGCGCTGAAACACCCGGTGCTTGGCCCGATCGAACTGCGCATGGAGTTCGACGGATCCCTCGCCTATGTCGCCGCCCGCGCGAGCGACGCGCGCGCCGCTTCGGCGCTGCGTCGCGGCGAGGACGGACTGCGCCGGCGCCTTCGCTCCGAAGGCATGCAGCTTTCCCGGTTCCGCGTTGCGGACCGCCCTGCGGCACGTCGCCGCACCCGATCCGCACTCGATTTGGAGGCCTAAGTAATGAACATCGACAACCCCGGAGCCCTGGCAGGACCGCAGGCAAGCCTGCGACGCGAGCAGGAAAGCACGTCCATGGGACGTGACGATTTTATGCAGCTGCTCGTTGCCCAGCTGCAGAATCAGGATCCCCTCGAGCCGATGGACTCGGAGCAGATGGTGACCCAGCTTTCCCAGCTCACGAGCGTCGAGGAGCTCGTCGCAATCGAAGGCCGCATGCAGGCCCTGGAGATCGGCATCAGCAGCGTGAACAACACGCAGGTGTCGGGCCTGGTTGGCAAGACCATCACGGCCGACGGATCGCAGCTCAACCTGCGCGCCGACGGCGGTGTCGGCAGCGCGATCGAACTCGACGCGCCGGCGTCCGAAGTCACCGTGACCATTCGAAACGCCGCCGGCGAAGCCGTCCGCACGCTCGAACTCGGCGCCGCACCCGCCGGACCGCTCGCCTTCGACTGGGACGGCCTGGACGCCAGCGGCAACCGCATGCCCGAAGGCCGCTACCGCGTCGAAGTCGATGCCAAGAACGAAAATGGCCAGCCCGTAGGCGCGAGCATGGACGTAAGCGGCCTCGTTAGCTCCGTGGACTACGAAGGCGGCTTTCCCGAGCTCGTCATCGGCGAACGCCGCGTCTTGTTGGGTGACGTCCGCTCCATTGCCCTCTAGCCGTTCCGTCTCGCCAACCGCGTCATAACCCCACCCTGCTTTCACTCGTCTCTCTCACACCCCTTTTCCCTCACAGCACTGAACTTCGCGCAGGACGCGCCCGACAACCCCTGAAAGGAACCCCCTCCCATGACCATCATGAAGTCCATGAACACCGGCGCTTCCGGCCTGCGCGCGCACGGCCAAGCGCTCGCCACGACGAGCGACAACATCGCCAACACGAACACCGTCGGCTTCAAGCGCCAGCGCGCGATCTTTCAAGACGTGCTCGGCCGCTCGATCGGCGGCGGGGCTTCGCCCATGCCCGGTGCCGGTAGCCGCGTCGGCCACATCCAGCAGATGTGGTCCCAAGGCGCGCTTCTCACCACCGAAGCGCCCACGGACCTCGCCCTCAGCGGCGACGGCTTCTTCGTCGTCGACGGCAACGTCGGTGGAGCGCCCGGCCGCTTCTATACGCGCGCCGGCCAGTTCGCCATCAACTCCGACGGCCTGCTCGCCAACCCCGACGGCCTGCGCCTTCAGGGCTACACGGCCGCGCCCGACGGAACGATCGGCGGCGAACTTGGCGATCTGCAGGTTGCGGGACAGACGATTCCTGCCAACGCGACGACGTCGGTGGACCTTTCCGTCCAGCTAAACAGCGACACTGCCGCACGGACGGACGCCTGGGACCCAACCAACCCTTCTAACACGAGCGACTGGTCCACGTCGGTCACCGTGTACGACTCGCTCGGCAACTCGCATGAAACGACCGTCTACTTCCGGCGGGAAGGCGGCGCAGGCAGCTGGAACTGGTTCGCACTCACCGACGGAGCCAACATCGACGGCGGCACCGCGGGCGTACCGTTCGAAGGCGCGTCGGGCACACTCGCCTTCAATACGGACGGCTCGCTGCAAACAGATACCACCACAACTTCCAACTGGGACTTCCTCGGCGCAGCAGCAGGGCAGACCATCGACTTCGACTTCGGTGAGTCGATCATCGAAGGCGGCACGGGCCTGACCGGCAGCACAAGCTTCGATGGAGAGGATACGCAGAACGGGCTCTTTCAGGACGGCTACAGCGCAGGAACCGTCGCGGGCATCTCCGTCGGCGGCGACGGAATGATCGAAGGCGTTTTCAGCAACGGTCAGCGCCGCCTCCTCGGTCAGGTCGCCGTCGCCGCCTTCACGTCCGTCGACGGACTCGAGCGCGGCGGGAGCAACCTCTGGTCCGAAAGCCGTGACTCGGGCCAAGCGCTCATCGCCGGCGCCAGCACCGGCGGCCGCGGCGCCGTCGTATCCGGTGCCCTCGAACAGTCCAACGTCGACCTCGGTCAAGAGTTCGTGGACATGATCGGCTTTCAGCGCGGCTTTCAGGCCAACTCCCGCGTGATCACCACCGCCGATGAAATGTACGGTGAACTGATCAACCTCAAGCGATAGGACGGCGCACGGCGCTAGCGCGTGTCGTCGTTGGCAAGGAGTCGGGCGGCGTTTGCAGCCACTTCGTCGGGAGTCAGCGCGCTGCGGTAGTATGCAGCGTAGCTGATCTCCCCCTCCGGAGTGCGCGCACCTCCCGTGAGCTCATCGAGATAGCGGTTGCCAATGCACGTACGCGCATCTTCCGCGATCTCGATCGGCGTACCTTGGGGAAGCGAATCACTGCCGCTTTCGTTCGAACGGGCGTCGTTGTTTGGGACGCGAACGCCATCGATGTAGAGGCGCACGCGTTCCTGCGAGTCCGCCTGCATCGTGTCGACAGTGACCGTGTACACATGACGGCTACCGCCGACGATCGGCCACTCGCCGTGGTTGATGCGGCTCTCGTTCATAATGAACTCAAGGCGCAGGTCGCCGCTGGAAACCGCGCCGGCGATGGCCAACGTAAAGCTCCAGAGCTGGCGGGCACCGGTCTCCACGAGGCGGCTTCCAGGCTCGACACCGGCGCGGAGAGTCGCAACCATCTCAATGGTTCCGGTGGTTCCGCTGAGCTCCGAAATCAGCACGCTCGGTTCGGAGTTGCAGTACCCATCGTCACGGGACCGTGCTCCAAACCGAATGCCACGTCCCGTGGGCAGGCTCAGCGCTTCTAGCGACGTCGTTCCCCGCGACGAGAGCGGAAGTCGCCCATCGCTGGAAAGACGAGGCTCGCTGAGACCTGCTTCGTCCAAGAAGTACCGAAGGAGGAGCCCACGATTGGTCAACGAGGGACCCGATGCGTCCGCCATATCCGGCCCCAGCTCCAAAGCCATTTCTTCTGCGTCATCGCCAAGCGCGCCATCGCTCAATGCATCTTCGCTCCGCGCATCCACAGTCCCACGGTCCGAAGACGCATCCCCGTCCATGGCCTGCAAATCACGGGCGTCCGCCGGACTCGGCACATCGGGCGGGCCCATATCGTCGGGCGACGGCATTTCCTCAACGAAGAGCAAACCGCATCCACCAGCCGAGGAAAGCGCCAGCGTCGCGATCCATCGAACGGGAAAACGAAGCTGTCGAGGAAGCGTCATTCCGCGCCGCTGCGCCGAGGGAATGCCAGCACCCGGACTGCCAACGTCATCGCGGTCGCCATGATCCAAAGGCTAGCACTCGAACCGCGATGCCCGCTCGTCGCGTCACCAGCTCTCGTTATTGCTCACTCGCGTCCATCCACCACGCGTAGCCCGGTGAGGCGCCGACAAAGAAGCCCTGATCGAAGGACGTTTCGCCGTCCTGCGTACCGCGCAAACGAAGTGCGTCCCGCCCCTTCCACGGAAAACGCACACCGGCGCGCGATCGCGCAGCTCCGTCGACCGCGGAGCACGCGCCGTCAGAAGATCCGGTTCGCTCCGGAAGATAGCGTCCCCAGGACTACTTGCTTTTCGCGCCAAGAGCACCGAGTTTTGAGTTAGGAGTCCTGCCCGTGGGCCCACACAGCATCCAACACTTTACCCTCGTCTTTCTGCTTCTGATCAGCTGTGCCCGCAGCAGAGAACTGCTTACTCCGGACACAGATCCCGACGGCGGCACGGACAGCACCACCGATCGCGCCGTGCCCGACACGCGCTCGCCCGACCTGCACGTTTCCGACGGTCAGGCGGAGACGTACCAAAGGAACGAAGTCGAAGCCGCGGATGACTGCACATCAACCTCCCCCACGTTTCCCATCTGTTGTGGATTTCGTTGCTGCGAAGAGTCCGCGGAGTGTGCGCTCGGCGAACAAGAGGTGCGCCAGCGGTTGCCCGAGCTCTTTGCGATCCTTGCCGCCTACTACGCCGGTCCGTGCGACCCGTGGATCACGACGTGCCCCACCCCAAGCGCAACGGCATGCTTCCCGCCATCGGATGTGACGGCCAATCAGCCCGGAGACCTTCGGGATCTCCGAGGCACCTGGGAGCTCATGGCAGGAAACTTCTTTCAACTTGGGTTCACGCCGGACTTCTTGCGATGCCAGTACGAAATCGACGCCGTACGGGGAGGCCGCTGCGGTGGGGAACCGAACCGACAGGTCGCGGAGCTTCGGGCGCGGTGTGATGAAGACCGCGACGGCGTATCTCTAGAGTTCCGTGCACCGATCACCTCAAACGCAGCGAACGAGCTCGTGCTCGGAACCATCTATACGCGTGGAACGGACTGACCCGGGTGATGGCTCCTCGCATCCTCTGCGGAGACCACTCCCAGCCGAGCGGACGAAGCGTCCAGCCTTCGCGACAAAAGTGAAACCCGAGCGGCTTCGGCGAACTTAGTTCAGACCGCGATCGGGCGTTCGATCTTCTTCTTCTTCAGCCGCTCGACAAGGGTCGTGCGGTTCATGCGGAGGATCGTTGCGGCCTTGTTCTTGTTCCAGCCCGTGCGCTCGAGGGCCTGCAGGATGAGCGTGTTCTCAAAGTCCTCGATGGCGTCGCGCAGGTCGATGCCCTCTTCTGGAAGCTCCACGGCCGGGCTTGCCTTGACCTTGCTGCCGCGGCGCACGCGTCGCGGCAGGTCTTCGACGTCGAGCCGGCCGTCGCCGCGAAGCACCACCATGCGCTCCACCGCGTTTTGCAGCTGGCGAATATTGCCCGGCCAATCGTATGAAACGAGCGCGCTCATCGCCTCGTCCGTGAGACCCACGATCGTGCGGCCGCGTCGACCATTGAACTTCTCGACGAAGTGTTCAACCAGCACGGGAATATCGCCCTTGCGTTCGCGAAGCGCCGGAAGCTCTACGGGGATCACCTCGAGGCGGTAGAGAAGATCCTCGCGGAAGCGGCCTTCCTCGACCATCTCATCGAGGTCTCGGTTTGTCGCGGCCACGATGCGCACATCGACCTTTCGGCTGCGGCTTTCGCCCACGGGCGTCACTTCCTTTTCCTGGAGCACCCGAAGAAGCTTCGACTGCAGCGCAAGGGGCATCTCGCCGATCTCATCGAGAAAGATCGTGCCGCCGTGCGCCGCCTGAAAGCGCCCTTCGCGCGAGGTCGTCGCGCCCGTAAAGGCGCCGCGCACATGACCGAAGAGCTCGCTCTCGAGCAGGTTCTCCGGAATCGCGGCGCAATTGACCGTGATGAACGGATTGTCCGAACGATCGCTCGCGCGATGAACGGCCCGAGCCACGAGCTCCTTGCCCGTTCCGCTCTCCCCCGTCACCAGCACGCTGCAGTCCGTATCCGCCGTGCGCTCAATGATCGAAAACACCCGAAGGAGCGCCTTATCGCTCCCGAGAATCTCGGGCGCAAACTGCTGACGCCAATCGGCAATGGGCGTACGCGTCAGCGAACGAATATCGTAGCTGCCGGAAGCCTGGCCACGGCGCTTCGCCATGCCGCGCGCCAAGCTGCGATCGAGCGCATCGAGACCAAAGGGCTTCACCAAGAAATCGGTGGCGCCGCGCTGCATCGCCGAAATCGAATGGTCGATCGTTCCGTCCGCCGTCATCACGATAACCGTCGGCGGATCCGACTGAAACGCCGTCTCATCCAGCAGCTCAAAGCAGCTGCCGTCCGGCAGCGTCACATCCGTGAGCACCACGTCGAAGCTTTCGCGTCGAAGGCACTCGATCGCCACGGTCTTCGACTCGGCGAGGGTGACGTCGAAGCGATCCTTCAGGTGGCGTTTAAGGCTACGTGCAAAGCCGTGATCATCTTCGACGACGAGAATGCGGTCCATAGGAGGGGCCGAACGGATCATTCACGAAACCCTTTAGACCCGGCGCCAAGATTTTGTCGCCAAAGTGCTGGCGGCGCGTCTACGTTGGCGATGGATCGGCGCTTTTATAGGCTTTTTGAGTCCCCAGCCCCCTCCATGAGGCAGTTTGCCGGGGCCGATCTTTTCCTCGCTACCGCCAGTGTTTTCTTTCAGTTCGGGCGCCGGACGCGTTAATAAGGTGGCGCGATGGCCCACCGAACCACTGCGATCGTGCTTGGCGGCGGCGGCGCCCGCGGCGCCTACGAAGCGGGCGTGGTGGCGGGCATCGCCGACGTGCTCGCCGGCGGCGAGTTCGCCAAGCCGCTCTTTGACGTCTTCTGCGGCACGTCCGTCGGTGCCATCAACGCCGCCTACCTCGCGGCGACGGCCCATCGAGCCGACCACGGCACCACGGGCCTCATCAGCCACTGGCGCGAGCTACGCCTCGAACGCCACCTACGCCTCGATGTGCGTGCGCTGTTGGGCCAACGCCTGCCCTCGCCCCATGGCGCGAGCGGTCGCTCCTTCCTCAACCCGAGCGCGCTGGAGGAACTGATCGGGCAGGGAACGCCATGGGCGTCCCTTCGCCGAAACGTCGAAAGCGGCTTCATTCGCGGTCTCGTGGTCGCCGCCCTCGACATCGCAAGCGGCCGAACGACGGTCTTTACGGACCTTCAACCGAAGCTCGACTACCCGGCGAGCCGCGATCCGCGTCGCCATCACGAAGCGGTGCACATCGGTGCGGACCATGTGCTCGCTTCCGCCGCGATCCCCCTCATCTTCCCGCCGCGCCGCATCGGTGAGGGCCACTTCGCCGACGGCGGCCTGCGCTTCAACACGCCGCTCGCGCCGGCCTTGCGACTGGGGGCCGAACGCATCGTCGTGATCCCTCTGCTCACGGAAAAGCCCGCCGCCCCCGCCGCGCGACGCATCGGGCCGCTCTTCTTGATGGGCAAGCTGCTCAACGCGTTGCTGCTCGATCCCATCGGCTACGATCTTCAGGTCCTCGCGCGCTTCAATCGGCTCGTAAAGCTGCTGGAACAAACGCTCACGGCGAACGAGCAGAAGCGCGTCGACGAAGCCATGCGCGCCGAGCGCGGCGCTCCCTACCGTGCCGTCGATACGCTGGTGTTTCGCCCGTCCGAGGACCTTGGCCACCTGGCCCGCGAGCGGGCGGAGGAGCTCGGCGGCTCCCGAACGGCATGGGCCGTCAAGCAAATGGCCCGCATGGAAGACGTGTGGGAAGCCGATCTTCTTTCCTTCGTGCTTTTCGACGGCGAACACGCGGGAAGACTCATCGAGCTTGGGCGCCGCGACGTGCGCCTGCGCGCCGACGAAGTGCGCGAGTTCTTTCGCGACACCTGACCCACGCCCGCGCTTCCCACTCAAGTTGACCGGCCGGGCCGCCGATAGCTTGGGTGAGCGACGTACGGCATGGATAAAGCAACCGTTTTTGGCATGGTGTTGGGCTTCGGCCTGGTGATCGGATCGATTCTGATCGGCAGCTCGCTTGGCGCCTACTTCGACGTTCCCTCGGTCCTCATTGTTGTAGGCGGAACGATCGCCTCGACGTTCACGGCGGAGAAGA
>JBCCRV010000225.1:0-9947 GCA_039201085.1 Myxococcota bacterium
AGCGCACGCGCTACCTTTCGGCGCTTGGGTCAGCGCGGGAGGTGGCGGCCATCGTCGAGGTCGCGCGCCGCTGGCGCTACATCTCCGATTCGCAGGCGTCGGAGGTCAGCCAGCTCGTCGAAGCGATTGCGTCGATGTCCTACCGGCTCGCCCACCCGCGCTAGTCGGCGGTGGCCCCGCCGGGCTTCGGACCGAGACGGAGACCGAGACGGAGACGGAGACCGAGACCGAGACCGAGACCGAGACGGATCGTTCCGACCTGCACGCCGGTGGTTTCTCAGTTGAGCTCACTTCACGCCGGCACCCAGACGAACGGGTTCAGTTGCTCCAATGCTGCCCGCGCGTACGGACCAGACGTTGCGCGTCCATGACGCCTTACGTTTGGGTCACGTGGGCTATGTCCCGCGTCCTATGGTCGTGTCGCAAGACACGAGAGCCATAGGACGCTGCTCCCACCCATTTTCTTTCCCCGTTCGACGGCAGAAGAAGGCGGGGGAGAGGGGCTCTACCCAGAGGGCGCGCCCGACGCCGCAGGCGGCGGCGTGGACCGCGAGCACAGCGAGCGCGTCCACAGCAGCATCGGGCCGCGGCGAGCGGGTGAAGCCCCCTCTCCCCCGCCGGTTCCCCAATGGAGACCGAGCCGGCGACCGAGCCGTCGAGCGACCCTAGAAGCACCCGTCGGCGAAGCACCATGGGTCTTCGCGGGTCGCGCCTTCGGGAAAGACAAAGAGCACGCGTCTCTCCACGGCAACGAGTACGCCATCGCTCCGCTTCACGTTGTAGAAGTACGGCAGGGCGCGGTTGCAGGCGCGAACGAAATTTTCGCCAAAGGCAAAGCGCACCTCGTAGCCGAGGAGCGTACGGCCCTGAACGGCGCGAATCGTCTGCGCGTCCGACTCGACGGAAGCAACGTTGACTTCGGGGATCGCGTAGGCGGCGATCGACCCGTCGAAGAAGCTCAGCGCGGAATCGCCGTTGTCGTCGAGAAAGTTCGCGTCAAAGGCGCCGGCGTAGTCTTCGCCGAAGCCGAAAACAGACACCTCGAAGGCGCCTTGCGTACCGCCCGAGTTGTCGCGCAGCACGTCGATGGCCTCGGCGGGCGGGTCGTTGCGGTTGAGCGGATCGAAGCCGCGCTGGAGTTCAACGCCGTCGGGAATGCCGTCACTGTCGCTGTCGGCGTTCGCGGCGTTCGTGCCCTGGAAGCTCTCCGTGTCGTTGCAGACGCCGTCGCCGTCGAAGTCCTCCCGGTCGAGGGGCACGTCGGGACCGATCTCCGGTGGCAGGCCATCGTCTTCCACGCGACCGTCGCGCGTTGAACGATCCACGCGCGTGTCTGCAGGACCGGTGTCGGGACGGACCGGACTTCCATCATCGCCGCATGCGATGAAGACAATGGCAAGGGCTATAAGAAAGCCACGGGTCATGCTTGGCAGGGTGGAGGCGCACGCACGAAACGGCAAGTCAGCGGAGGATTCGCGGCTCGCGCTCAAGGTGCACCCGAAACCGCGTCTCAACCGCTGCAGCAATGGCATCCGCGTACGCCAGCAGCTCCGCAGCGGTGCCGCCCCCGTGGTGCACAAGGGCCAACGCGTGCGCACTGCTCTGGCCCACAGCTCCTTCGCGACTTCCGCGCCGGTAGCCGGCACCTTCGATGAGCCAGGCTGCTGCGAGCTTGCGTTGGCCGTCACCGGCGGGCCACGAAGGCATGGCGCCCGCATCCGCGATCAATCCGTCGGCGACGGCCCGTTCGGCAACTTCTCGCGCATGACTTTCCGTCACCAGTGGATTGGTAAAAAAGCTCCCCGCGCTTCGGCGGTTTGGATCGGCGTCATCGAGTACCATCGACTTGCGCCGACGGAGCGCGACGATCGTATCGCGCACCTCCTGCAGGGTTGCATCCGGGGTGGTGGCGCGCTGCAGCTCGGCGTAGCGCCGCGCCGGAGCGCCGCCCTCCGCAAGGGCGAAGTCGACGCGTGTCACCACGTACTCATTGGGCCGCCGCTTGAAGGCGCTGTCGCGGTACGCGAACTCGCAAACCTTCGGTGAAAGTTCAACCGCATCGAGGTCGCTCAGACGCAGCGCGTGCACTTTGACAATCGTCTCGCAAACCTCCTGACCGTATGCGCCCACGTTTTGAATGGGCGTGGCGCCGACCGAACCGGGAATGCCCGCAAGGCATTCGACGCCCGCCAGGCCGTCGTCGACGCAGCGATCAACGAATTCGGACCAATCCTCACCGGCCATGACCGCGCGCACGCCATCACGGTCGTCGACGCCGCGAAAATCAAGCCGAACAACGAGCCCTTCGTAGCCCTCATCCGGCACGATCAGGTTCGAGCCGCCGCCCAGAAACGCCACAGGAAGAGCACGGCCCCGGGCCCAGCGAATCGCCGCCCGCAGCGTCTCGACGTCGTCCGCCCGGCAGAAGTAGCGAGCCGCGCCCCCAAGCTCCAGGGTCGTCATGGGCGCCAAGGGAACGTCGCGCTCGATCACGGCCACCACGCTAGCCCAGTTCGCGCACCGACGAACACCCCGTTTGCGCGTCTCGCCACCCACCACATCCGGGCGACCCCCCCAGACGCGGCGGCCGGACAACGGATCGCCTTCGAGCGTACCGGACGGCTCATGCGTGCGAGGCCTGACTTGATCACGGTTCCTTGGCCCCATCGCGAGTGCGATAGGAGCAGAACAACGTCTACGTGCCCGGTGGGGCGTGGGTTCGTCAGTCCACCGTTCCGGCGTAACCTTGGTTCTGCGTGTAGGCGATCGGTGCCGGGAGCGAGCGGGTGAACTCGCCTACGCTGCCGCCCGTGTCGCCCGTACCGCCACCGCTGATCTGCGCGACGAGTTCAAACGACGGCGGACTGGCCGCGTCCACGCGGAACGTCTGGCGCGCGCCGACGTAGGGGTCCGTCTCCGTAACGTTTCGGCCGTCGATGCAGGTCGGACGCTGCGTCACCGCGACACCGAGCACGATCTGGTTCTGCAGCGCCGTGTCGACGGTCCCATCGATGAAGAGCCGGTCGAAGACGCCGGAACCGGCGACGCTCTCGAGAGCCGGAAGGGGGCCGTTCGATCCATCGTCGTTCAGGTATTCCACACCCCAGATGCGACTGAAGCCAACCTCGCAGGCATCGATTGGACTGCTCGTAGAGCTGAAGGTGCCGAAGTAGACGCTACCCTGGAAGAGGTCGACGGGACCGGTCACCTGCTCACCGGGCTCAAGGGTGACGCGCCAGTTGAGCTCGCCCTCCACATCGGTGATCACGCCCGTCGTGCCGTTGCGCGTGATGCGCTCCGTGATGGATACGACGCGGTTCACGGCCGTGTAGTTCTCCAAGCGATCGATATCGCCGGAGCCGTGAATCACGACCACGTTGCCTTCAACGTCCGTGCTCAGGATCGGCGCCGGGTAGGCAGGCTGGCCGGCATCGGCCGCCATACCTTCAAACATGTCGTGGAAAGCCTGAACGCTCCACTCGCTCGAGTCCGAGCTCGAGAGGTCGATGCGCCAGATGACGCCATCCGCGTCCGTCACAAAACCGCGGGTCGCCACCGTGCCGGTCTCACCAAGGAAGACGCTCACGCCGCCCGTGAGCGGCGCCGGGAACGAGTTTTGATCCCAGCGGCGAAGCACGCGGCCGGTCGCCACGTCGACGACCGCAAGACCGCGGCCCTGAGTGTTCCAGCATCGACGTGTCGTACGCCCGTTCGCCGGAACGGCGTCGTCGCCGCTCGTTGGCGCCTCCGTGCGCACGTCGCACCCGACGCCACTGCCGGATGCGCGTTCGGACCCAAAGCCGCCCGGAAGGATGGCAATGCCGCGCTCATGGGTGACGCTGTTGAAGCGAACAAGCACCTGACCCATCGTTGGAAGACCGTAGGTGTTGCCGAAGAGGCTGTCCGTGTACTGCCAGAGGAACTCGGGATTGACGGGATCCGTCACGTCCATGGCCACGAACCCGTTGCCGCCCGCACGCATGCCCGACACGAGCACCGTGTGGTACTCGTTGCCGATGTCTTCGGCTTCCGGATCACGCGCGTAGAACACGTCGCGCACGATGGGTGAGCCGTCCATCAACCACTGGTGGCTGTCGAGGGCGCCGTCGATGTTGCGCATGAGCATCGGTGGAACGAAGCCCCAGAGCTCTTCGCCCGCCGTCAGGTTCTGCCCTTCGCGCGGGTGGCCCGCTGGGAAGGTGTGGTCCTCGGCGACAAAGGCATGGAGCACGCCGTCGTTGCTGCCCACGTAGACCATCGTCGGACGTCCCAGGACCTCAGGCCGCTGGCGGAAGAGGTTGAAACCCTCATCCAAGAGGTCCGTCGTCGGCGGAGACACAAAAACCGGCGACGAGTTGTAGATCGAGCCGAGTCGGCGGTCGGCGCGCTCCGTGCCCGCGGCGCCGTGCACCCAGTCGATGATTTCGTTTCGGCGATCGTCTGTGGGGACGCCGAAGAGCTCACGACTCACTTGGCTGTTGGCGCGGCGGAACTCCACCAAGCTCACGCCGTCCTGCGCGAGCGGTCGGGTGTCCGTGGGAATGGGCAAGCCGAGGGCCGTCACCTCCGCTTCGCCCTGACCGATGATGCGGCCCGCGTAGTTTAGCGGGTCCGTTGGAACGACTGTGAGAAGCCGGCGCGCCTCGCCGTTCGAGAGAATCGTTCCCGTCTGGTTGTTGAGCTGAAGCTGAAAGCGGTCGCGGTCTTCGATCGGCTGAGCTTCCGGCGCGAGGCCGTTGCACTCGACGCGGCGGCGCTCAAGGACGCCGGACCAGGGCTGGCCTTCTTCGGTGGTGACGTTGAAGCCCGTGTTGAACTGAAGCTGGCTCGTGCCGACGGCCGAGCCGCCGAAGGCCGGAATCGTACGCGTCGTGGTGCCGGGCGCCGCTTCGTCGAGGATCGCCGTGAGGGCCTCCGTAAGACTGGCGCGGTCGTTCGCGAAGACGGCCTGGGTCGTGCCACCGGCCGCCGCGAGGTCGTTGAGCGTGGCCACCGTTTCCGTCGCGCGCGCCTGGCAGCGGGCATCACTGGCCGGGCAGTTGTCGCCCGTCACGTCGAAACCGACGACGTAAAGGCCGTCGACAACGCCACTCGCGAGCATCTGCGCCGCCTGCACGACGGGTGTGTCGTAGGGGCAGCCGTTTTCACCGACGGGTGCCGCGAGAGCGTCGCAGTTCACTGGGTTGCCGCGCATGTCGGACGTGGGCTGGCCGTCCGTGAGCAGGATCGCAAAGCGCTTGCGGCACTGATTGAAGGGGTCACCCGTGAGGCCGAGGGCCGCGATACGGCGCGTGTCCGGATGCGTCTGAAAGTAGTCGTTGGCGTCCGAGAGCATGCCAGCGATGGGCGTCGCGCCGTAGGGACGCATGCCCTCCGCGAGGAGTGCACCCTGTACCGCTTGGTTGACCGACTGAATCGTGTCGACGCCTTCTTGACCCACGGAAACGAGGCCGCCGGCGGGCGCCGTATCGTTTCGAGCTCCGTTGTCAATCATGTAGGGCTCGCCGCAGCCGGGAAAGGAAAAGGGTCGACGGTCCTGGTACGAGTAGCCGCCCTGAGCGCCCTCGTTGGCCGCGACTCCACGCGCGAGGAAGTCGGTGCGCGTCATGAGCTCACCTGCACTGAGAAAGGTCGTCGTCGCATCGAAGGTCATGAGGCCGAACTTCGCGCGATCGCGGTAGACGTCGAGAATGCCGTCTTCTTCTTGGCAGAAACCCTGATCGGTCGGATCCGCCGTGTCGTCGGCGCTGCAGTGAAGCCCCGCGGGGCACGTGGACGAATCGACGCAATTCGTTCCCTGAACCTCAACGTGCGGAATGAAATACCGGTGGTCCGGCTCACCGGCAAAGGCCGCCGTGTTTCGGTCGATGATGCTGCAGTCGAAGCCGCTCACCGTACCCGTCAGGGCCTCGAGCACCGTCGTCCAACGGTTGCGATCGGGGTTGGCGGCGCTGCAGCTTGGCAAACACTCGGTGCAGCTTGGCGTCACGCAGGCGCAGTCGCCGACCTTCTCCATCGAACCGGAGGTGTCGATCAGCATGAGGATGAGCGGCGGTACGGAGCGAATGTCCGGCCCCTGCGCCCTTGCCGGTGCGCTCGCCAAGGCGCCCCCAAGGAGCGCCGCTGCAGCGATGAATCGCGTAAACCTATTCCTCGTCATCCTCATCAGTTTCGTCCAATCGGTCCAGACACAGCGAAGGCGCGCGCGTCACTTGCGCCCTCATGAAACGGTCGGTCGCCCACAACCGCCGTTTGAAAATCACCCGGCAGACGGGTGCGTCCACGGGAGGTGTAGGTAGCGCCCAAGTATTCGAGCCGGCCGCCGCCCTGCGCCTGCCCGCCCGGGATCGGCCGCACCACGCGGTGCCGGTCGTACACATCGACGAGCAGGAAGCTGTCGTATGCGCTGCGCGGGCCCACGCTGCCATCGTCGTCGAGCGGCGCGCCCGCAAGCGCGTTGAAGTCGGGCGGGTAGAAGCGGTGCGCATCCGCGCCGTCGCGAAGCTGACGCTCAAAAGGCTGCAGATCGAGGGCGGGCCCGCCGCCGGCCCGGTTCGCTTCGGACGACTGCGTCATCGCCTGACGAAGGGCGTCTGCGCCGAAAAAGTCGACCCACGCGAACGCGGCCATTACGCCGGACTCGCCGATGTACTGGGTCTGCATCGCCTGTCGTGAAAAGCCGGCCGCACGGATCTCCGAAGAGGTGGCGTGCACGGCGAAGACCGCCGTGGCCGTCGTCATCATGAGGACGAGCATGACGACGAGCATGACGGCGCCTTCACGCTCTTGGGGCCGGCGGCGAATCATCATCATGGGCGCACCATATTGGGCAGGAAGATCTCCGACCGCACAGCGCGCACGCGGGCCGCGCCCGGACGGGCTGGGTTTACTTGATAGCGAGTGACGGGCTGGCCCGCCGCGGGCGGCAGGAAGTTGAAGTTGGTTTCCTGATCTGCGGTACGCGCTGCGAGGTCGAGGACCACGGCGCGCACCTGATGGGGATTGGCCAGCGTCTGCGCTTCGGCGGCACCGTTGTCCAAGAACACCAGCGGTGCGACAACCCCGGGGTTCTGATCGGCGAGTAGGTCGACGTCGAAGTTCGCCGTGTAGTCGAGCAGGATACGCTCGCTGCCGGGGATCGGCGCCGCACCCGCGTCGAAGGAGACCTCGCGACGAATCAGCACGGACGGCGTCGTTCCGCGGGCCTGATCGAGCGCCTGCTGGGCTCCGTCGCCGTAGACGTTGCCCAGCTGCACCGTCGCGTCGCCCGGCGCAACCACCGCATATTCGATGCGCATGAGCGGCGACACGAAGGACTGGCGAAGGCTGCCGCTCACGCAGTTGCCGCTGCCGTTCTGCAAATCCGGCGTGAACGTGATGATCTGCTGCGCCGCGTTTGTGCCCGTTATACGTAGGAAGAAGCGATCGCCGTCCGTGTCCTCCACCGAGAGATAACGCCCCTGTCGAAAGACATCGTCGAACGCGTCGGCATCGTAGTCCGTACCGACCACACCGAACGAGTCGCGAAAGCCCTGCGTACTCGCATCGACGCGCATACGGTTGCCCACACCGAAGTCGATGACGTACCGGCTCGTCGTGGCGTAGTTGCCGACAAGACGAAGCCGATCCGCTTCGACACCATTGGGCCCTGGATTTGCAAGGTTCGCGGTGTCGAGCCCGTCGCGAACTTCAACGCCGCCGAAGTTGTTGCCGTCCGGCAGGGCGAGGCAGGTGCGCTCCTGCGCCGTGTTGGGCGTACCGAGAAAAGCGGCACGCTGCACGTCGAGACGAATCTGCTCCATCGCCATTCGCACCGCCATCTGCGTTTGCGAGATGCGCTGCTGGTTCTGAAAGTTCTCCGCCGACGCGCGGCTGATCGTGTAGATGCTCGAAATCGCGATGAGTCCGGCCACGAGCGCCACCATGAGCTCGAGCAGGGTGAAGGCCTCTCGGCGACGGGCGCGACGAATCATTGGCGCCACCGAACGAGGGTGGACGCGTGCACCACGTGCACACGGGGGTTCAGGGCCGCGAGCTCGGCGGTGACGGCGGCCTCACCGCCGGCAGCGCCGCAGTTTGGAAACAGGTTCTCGCTTCCATCCCCGGTGCTTCGCTTGTACCAAAAAGTGCGAACGTCGGCGCGGGCGACCGAGTTCTGAACGACCCATTGAAGGCGGATATGCGTGCAATAGCGCTGGTTCGGCGCCACGGCGTCTCGACCAAACCAATCGGCGCCGACGCGCTCGCCGTTCACGCCGTCCAGCGGGGCGGCCCAATCGCTCGGCACGTTCTGCAAGTACGTCGTTCCTGCCGTGCCACCCGCCTGGTTGTTGCGCCAGTTCAGCGCATCGCGCCGAATGCGCTCAATCCAGTTTCGCGTCACGGACGTCGCCGTCGTCATTTGCCGCGCGTTCATGTTTCCCCGTGTGGACGCTTGCTGCATGGCGAGAATGCCGACGCTACCCACCGTAAGAATCGCGATGGCCATCATCACCTCGATGAGCGTGAACGCGGCGCGTTTCGATCGCGCTCGGCGGGTCATCGCTGAATCCTCGCGTCCGAACCAAGGGGGAGCACCACCCGACGCGTGACGCCCTGGTCGCCCTCGCCGTTGTAGCGCTGCACCGTAAAGCGAAATCCGCCGTTGAGGGAGCCGATGCCGTCCACGTTGTTGGAGGTGAACGCGGTGGCTACCGTTCGGCGCCAGCGTGTGATCCCCGTCGGCTCGAAGCAGACCTGCATGCCGCCGGCAAAATCCGGCGCGCGCATGCGGTAGTTGGAGGTTCCAAAGGTCTGCTGGTCCCCTTCGACGGCGTCGATGCACATGTCGTTGCCCGGGCAGCCGCCGCCGATGAACAGCGGCCAATCGTTGGCGTTGCAGCGGTTGTTGATGCCTCGGTAGACCGTAAGGGATCCGTTCCCGCTGTCCGACGCGGGATCGAAGATGACCAGATGGGCGCGGCCGTAGCCGGCAGAGGCGGAGCGGGCCCGGCGCAGGAGACGCACCATGTCGAGGGCCACTTCCTGGGCCCGCGCATCGGCCCGTGCCGAGCCGATGGAGGGCGCGGCGGCAGCGGCGACCACGGCGATCACCCCTACCACGACCATCATTTCGAGGAGCGTGAAGGCGGCGACGCGCGACCGAGAAGGACGTAAGAATCCCATCGGGCGTGAGCGATGCAAAGGTTGGGCCGGACCCTGCAGGCGACTCAAACCGTTGGAATCGTTGGGATTCCGATCGGAGCGCCTCCGCCGGAGGCAGAAGTCCCTTCGGGGCTATGCAAAGTTTTCGAGCTGCTCGCGAACCCAGCGTTGCCCTTCTGCCACAGTCGAAACAACGGTTGCTGGGTAGGGCGGCTTCTGCAGCAGGTACGTCGTTTTCACGAGCCCACGGGCAATCCGGCCCTTGGCAACGACCGCCGTACCCGCGTTGTAGCGGCGGGCAAAATCGGCGGTCCGGTCCCCCATCGCGTGAATCGCCTTCCGCTGCGCCGCGTTCGCGCGCATCACCCCGCCGATGTCGACGACCCAGCCGTAGGGGCGCGGCACGTCGTCGAGCAGCGCTTCGGCAGCGGCCAAAAAGCCATGGAGCTCCTCGTCGGAAAAGCGGTCCGGGTACCGCTGCAGAAACGCGCCGCCGCCGAGATCGGTGATCCAAGGGTGCATTCGAGGAGGGGTAGTTCGCGGCACAGGTGATGTCCAGGTCGTCGGCCGCGGGAACCGGCGTGGGAGAGGGGCTTCACCCGCCTCGCGGGTGCCCCGTACTCTGGACGCGGTCCACGCCGCCGCCGCGAGCCGGACCCCAACGCGCCTCTGGGTGAAGCCCCTCTCCCCCGCCTTCGTATGCCGTCGAACGGGTAAAAGAAAAGGGGTGGGGGAGCGCACGATCGCTCTCGTGTCTTACGACACGACGATCGTGCGCGGGACATAGCCCACGTGACCCCGCG
>JBCCRV010000226.1:0-9935 GCA_039201085.1 Myxococcota bacterium
CACAGGACGCTGCGCGACGCCCCTACACGGCCGCTCCGCTCCATAAGCCTGACAGCAGGGCCACCGCAATTCGGCCAAGCCCGCGCTGCGCCGGGCGAAAAGTGCTGAAAAAGCACGCGTGGAGCCATCCGCGCGGCTCGAATTTCTGTGGGAATCTTGCGGCGCCCGGGGGCGATTGGTACGCGCGAGCCATGCGAGACACGTCCACCGCCTCCATTCTCTTCCTCCTCCTAGCCCTCACGGCCTGCGGCGACGATTCGTCTGCCGAGACGCCGCCCGAGCCGGTTCCGTCCACGCAAACGGCCGAGCCTGAAGGTGAGCCCGCAGCCGCCGATCCGGCGCCCGAGAGCCCGACGGCCCTCGGCGAGTCCCTGGAGCGTGGGCTTCTCGTGACCTACTCGCCCTTCACGCAGAGCGATTCGGGCCAGTGGACCGTGCCTGCAGCGGCGCGTCTCGAGCTGATCACCCGGACCGGCGGCGCATGGAACACGGAAGTGATCACGGACTCCGAGAGCAATGTGTTTCACAAGGCGCTCCCCTTTCGCCTTTGGGACCGGGAAGGGTTCGTCACCATCGGCGGCATGAAGGCGACCGTGAAGCTCTGGTACAAGGCCGACGGCGAATGGCGGAGCGAGCTTCTCTGGCGCGAAGACTTCGGCGGCCGCATCAGCCGCATGCGCGACGTCGAAGTGGTGACCTACGGGGGTATCGACCACCTCGCGATCGCAACGCACGACCAGGGCTACCTGGCGCTGCTTTCGCCCGACCCGGCGGAACCGCCGGCGGACGTCCGCCCCCCGGCTGAAGGCGATTTCGTGCGCCCCGGCATCAACGTGCGCCGCAGCGCGCGGCAGGAAAACCGCTTCGTACACGAGATCGAAGTCGGCGACCTCGACGGCGACGGAACACCGGAGATCTACGCCACGCCCTCCGATCCCAACCACATGAACGGCGGCGCCCAGCGCGGCGAGGTCGTGCGCTTTACGCCCACGGGCGAGGGCGAATTGGAAACCACCGTGATCGCCGATCTTGGCAATCGCCACGCGAAGGAAATCCTCGTCGACGACGTCGACGGCGATGGGCGTGACGAACTCTACGTCAGCGTCGAGGGCCTCACGGAGCGCGGCGGCGGCGGCATGTCTGTGGTCGAACCGGTGGAGGTCCGTCGCTACGATCAAGGCACGGCTCCCGACGCGCGGGTCGTGATCGCCCGCATCGATGGCGACCATTTAATGCGATTTCTCACCGCCGGCGACGTGGACGGAGACGGCAAGAAGGAGCTCGTCGCAGCGGCCTTTGCGCGGGGCCTCTGGCTTCTCCGGCCGGGATCTGATCCGCGCGGTGAATGGGGCGTGGAGAGCTTCGATCGTGCTTCCGGCGGCTTTGAGCACACGTCCTACTTGACCGATCTCAACGGCGACGGCTTCGACGAGCTTTACGTTTCCAGCGACAACGACGGCGAGATCCGTCGCTATGAATGGCATGGAGGCCGCGCGCGCCGTTCGGTGATCACCAGCCGTGATGAGGCCCGTTCGATGATTACTTGGAATATCGTGGCGGCGCCGATCGCGCTCCTGCGCTGAGTTCGTCGCGCTTTTGCCCCGGGGGCAAAGGCGCTACGGTAGCCGCGATGGCCGACGATGCGATGGAGGGGCGCGTACTCGGCCGCTACCAGCTCCTCCGAAAGATCGCGTCGGGCGGCATGGCCACCGTGTATGCCGCCCGCGTTGTGGGCGCCGCGGGCTTTGAGCGCCTCGTCGCGCTCAAACTGATGCTGCCGGAGATCGCGGACGACCCGGAGCTCGTGCGCATGTTTCTCGACGAAGCGCGCGTCGCGGCGCACGTGCGCAGCCCTTATGCCGTCGCCACGTTGGATCTTGGACAGGACGACCAGGGTCTGCCCTACATCGTGATGGATCTGGTGGTCGGCTGTTCGCTCGCCGAGCTTCTGCGCTGGTCGCTCGAGCAGGGGCGTGTCCTTCCCGTGCCGGCGGTGGTCGAGATCATTCAGCACGCGGCGCGTGGTCTGCATGACGCCCATCAAGCCTCGACCACGCTGGGCCAGCCCCTTCGCATCGTGCACCGCGATGTCAGCCCGCAGAACGTGATGGTGGGTCTCGACGGAACGTCGCGGATCACAGACTTCGGCGTCGCCCACGCCGTTGAGCGCCTGACAAAAACCCAGGGCATTTCCCTTAAGGGAAAGGCAGCCTATTGCTCGCCGGAACAAGCGCGCGGCGATCCGCTCGATGGCCGCAGTGACGTCTTCTCCCTTGGAATTGTGGCGTGGGAAGCGTTGACGCAGCGGCGTCTCTTTCACGACCAGAACGTCGGCCTCACCGTGAAGAACGTGACCAGCATGGAGGTGGAAAACCCCTGCCGAATCCGCGATCGCATTCCGCCGGAGCTGGGCGAGATTGTGCTGCGCGCGTTGTCGAAGGATCCGAGCGACCGCTACCCGACGGCGCTCCAGTTTGCCGAAGCGGTGCGACGAACGATGCCCGACCCCGTGCTCTCGGACGAGGTGCGCGACGTCGTGCGCCTCGTGGGTGGACCCTCGATTCGTGCGCTCGTCGACGACATTCAGGAGGCCGTGGCGGCCTCGGCTTCGCCCGGCGCGGCGCACCGCTGGGACGATTCGCCTACGGTGGTCGAGCGACCGTCCTTTTTGCCCGAGGTTTCGCGCGAAACGCTGGGCACAAACTCGTTGAACGCCATCGTAAGCAATCCAGCCCTCTACGAGAGTCTCAGCGAAGACAAGCAAATGCCCACGCGAAGCCTTCGGCCCGAGGCCTTCACGCCTGCGCCGGAGCGCTCGGCGGTGGGCGAACCGGAGACGCCGAAAAAACGGCGTGCCCTCACGCCCCTTCAATGGGCCGTCGTCGCCCTGGTCTGCGCGCTCGCCGCCGGTGGGGGCGTGGCGTTGATGATGCGGATGCTGGATGCGTCGTCCGCCGGCGCGGCGCCCTCGAGCACGCCGTCCAGCGTGGCGGCGCCTGCGTCGCCCGGCGCGCCCGAGTCTGCGCCGCCATCCGGCGAGCCAAGTGTCGCCGCCGGCGCACCCGTCGCGGCGCCGCAGACACCGGCCAATGAATGGCACCTTGCGTCAGAGCCGGGCCAAGGGCTCGTTGCAGCGCCGCCGGGGTCACCGGAGGCGGGGTCTAGCTTACCGGTCGGCGTCTACGGAGCGGACGGTATCGCAAACCCCTTCGTCCGCGACCCTGACCCCTCTTCAACCCGGATGCAGGCCGTATCGGCGGGCGTGGGCGTTCATGACCCGTGGACCCCCAGTCGCAGGCGCCAGCGGCCCACAATGGCGCGGCCGCCTCCGGCGGGCGAGGTGCTCAACCCTTGGGGAGACTGAGGGTCCGACCCCTTGACGCTTCGCCGGCCGTGGGTCATATCGCTCGACCCCGCGTACAAAAGCCGCGGGATATAGAGGAAATTCCATGAAGCCTGAAATTCACCCCGAGTACCATCCGGTGATCTTCATCGACGACGAGCACGAAGTGATCGGCCGTTCGACGATGACCTCCAGCGAAACCCGCGAGATCGACGGCGTCGAACACTACGTCGTGCGCGTCGACATCAGCGCGTTCAGCCATCCCTTCTACACGGGCAAGGAAAAGATCGTCGACACCGAGGGTCGCGTCGAGCGCTTCAAGAAGCGCTACGCCAAGCGTGCGAAGAAGGCTAACTAAGCAGCGCTTCAACAAGACCAAGTCGAGCGGCGAACGCGAACGCGTTTGCCGCCGCGCTTGCTTAAGACGCGTGTGCAAACCCGCACCGAGTTCGCTACCCGTGACCTTTCTCGACAAGCGGCCGGACCGTTCAGTGGTCGAGGTGAGCGCCGGGCGTATGGGCTGAGCCGGTGCGCGCCCGCCAGGTGGACGCGTCGAGAACTTCTTGGCGGTACGCCGAATGGCAGCTTGTGCAGCGCTGAAGCGTGCGGTTCGTGGCTTCGAGCACGCCGGTCGCGCTCGCTGCGCGCGCGGCGACGCCGATTTCGTCGGCTTGTCGATGGAAGTCGAGGGCGAGTTCCGTGAAGCCGTCGGCGCCGGCGCCCATGTGTTCACACATCTGCGCCATCTGCGGGGACGAACCGATGCGTGCCGCGGCGGACTCGATCGCTTCCCAGTCTTCGCCGGCCAGCCCTTCGGTGATCTGCTGAACGGCGACGAGATGGTCCATCATGTTTTGCTTCTGGTGCCACGCCATCATGGGCTGAAGCGGTACGGGGCGTCGGTGGTCGAGGGCAGCGAGTTCGCGGACGGGAGCGCAGTCGTCCGGTGCGGCCGGCGTGCCTGTGCCGTCTGATGTGGCGGCCTGCCGCTCCGTGGCTTCCGAGGGGCCTGGACTAGCCCTGACTACCTCTTGCGCGACGGAAGGATCGGTCGGCGTCCGCGAGTCGCATCCGGTGCACACGAGGAGCAGGGCGGGCGCGTAGCGGAGGTTCCTCAAGCGCCTGCGCACGCGGACGGCCTGGGGGCTCTTTGCGGGGGAGGTCCGGCCGACGCGTTCGTACTTCGGGGCCTTGGTCCTGCCCATTCTTGTGTGCCGTGGGTTCTTCACGCGCGTGCTCCAGCCGACGCGGAAGTGCCGCTTGCGACGCTCATCGCGGACGTGAGCGAGTTCAAGGCGTCGATGATCTCGCTCGTTTCCCAATCCAGGTGGTCGGCGATGCCGCGAAAGTGCGCCGTACTCG
This sequence comes from Myxococcota bacterium, assembly GCA_039201085.1. Classification (GTDB taxonomy): domain Bacteria; phylum Myxococcota_A; class Polyangia; order Polyangiales; family Houyiibacteriaceae; genus JBCCRV01. Next base: position 4,706 of record JBCCRV010000226.1, read on the forward strand.
AGCGATTGACCGATTGGGCGATTCGAGCGCCCTTCGCCGTAAGGGTGAGCGAACGGGCGCGGCGGTCCGCGGGGTGCGGAGCCCGCGTCACTTCGCCGTTGGCCTCCATGCGCATGGTGAGCCGCGACACGTTGGTGCGGTCGATGTTCAGCCGCTCCGCCAGCTCGCTGACGGTGATCGCGCCGCCTTCGCGCAGTTCGAGCAGCGCCCAGGCATGCGCCGTGGAGAGCCGCGCGCCGCAGGGACGGCGCGATTCATCGAGTGCACCGTGAGCGACGAGCAATCGGCGGAGTGCGTCGCGCAGTGCACGGGCTTGAGTGGGACGAGTAATGCCAGTTCCTTTCGGGGGGTGAAATCCACAATGCGTGCGATCGCACGCATATGTCAACCGCGCGCCCGCGTCTGTACGCGGCGCGACCGGCTACACGGCGCACGAGGTAAGGGACGGGACCCGGGCGCGCGGCGCGTCGTCCGCGTGCGCGCCCCGCTGTCCGTGCACCGCGCAAGCGTCGACGCCCGCGGCCTGCTGCCGGTTCCCGCAGCATCGGTGGTGCGCTTGAAGGCCTCACGCGCCTTCGTGCGAGCGTCCAGGTGGACGAGCTCCTTCTTGGCGCCCGTCGCCTCGGGCCGAACGCCCTAAGCGAGCGCTTCGGCCACCTCGACGGCGCCGTAGGTCAAGATGCCGTCGGCGCCGGCGCGCTTGAAGGCGACCAGGCTTTCGAAGAGCACCTTGTTCCAGTCGAGCCAGCCGCGGTCCGCGGCGCCGCGCATCATCGCGTACTCGCCGCTCACTTGATAGGCGTAGGTCGGTACACCCAGTTCGCTGACGCGGCGCACGATGTCCAAGTAGGGAAGGCCGGGTTTCACCATCACCATGTCGGCGCCCTCGGCGAGGTCGAGCTGCACTTCGTGCAGTGCTTCGTCGCCGTTGGCCGGATCCATCTGGTAGGTGCGCTTATCGCCCTTACCGAGCTGGCCCGCCGACCCGACGGCGTCGCGAAACGGTCCGTAGAACGCGCTCGCGTACTTCGCCGCATAGGAAAGAATGCGAACATGGCCAAAGCCGCCTTCGTCGAGGGCGTCGCGAATGGCGCCGATGCGTCCGTCCATCATATCCGAGGGCGCGATGACGTCGCAGCCTGCCGCGGCTTGGTTCAGCGACTGCTTCACGAGCGCTCCGACGCTCCGGTCGTTGACGACGTAGCCGTCTTCCATGAGGCCGTCCTGACCGTGCGTAGTGAAGGGGTCCAAAGCAACGTCGCCGACGATGCCCAGGTTCGATGTGTTCTCCTTGATCGCCCGCATCGCTTGGCAGACGAGGTTGTCCGGGTTCCACGCTTCTTCGGCGGCTTCGCTCTTCTTCTCCAGCGGCACCACGGGAAAGAGCGCCATCGCCGGAATGCCGAGCGACTCCGCGTGACGGGCCGCGTCCACGAGCAGATCGATCGTCAGGCGATTCACGCCGGGCATCGATTCGATGGGCTCCTTCAGGCCTTCGCCTTCGTGCACGAAGACGGGCCAGATGAGATCGTCCACGGAGAGCCGGTGCTCGCGTACAAGACGCCTGGACCAGTCGTCGCGCCGAAGGCGGCGCATGCGGGTGCGAGGAAACGAACGCATCGCGCGCATGGTGCCCAAGGCGCGTGTGGAAAGCGAGGGGCTTGCTCCGTACCCGGCGTCAGCAAGAAAGGAGCGCGTCGCCGCCACTTCCCAGCCCCTCGCGTTGGAACGATCCGGGGATTCGTCCCCGCGGCGAGCGAAGAGTCCCGGCTAGATGCGCGAACGACTTCGGATCGGAACCTGAGGTCTCGGCCCCCGCGCGGCGACGGGGCTGGTAGTCTGGTGTGGTGCCGAACACACGACTTTCGCCTGCGCCTTGGGTCATCACGGGAGGGGCGAGCGGCTTTGGCCGCGCCTTCGCCCATCGTCTGACACGCCAGGGAGCGAGCGTGTCCCTGTGGGATCGCGACGCCGAGGCCCTGCGTGCCGTTCGCGACGAGCTTGGCGTCGCCGGGCACGACGAAGTGCTCGACGTGCGCGACGAAGAAGCCGTGCTCTCGGCCGCTGAGCGCACGGCCGCGGCCCTCGGTTCGGTCGGTCATGTGATCGCCTGCGCCGGCATTCTTCGCGTCGGCGATGCGCTCGATGTAGGCCCCGACGCTCGCCGCTCCATGATGGACATTAACTTTCACGGAAGCGTCAGCACGGCGCATGCGCTCGTCCCCCACCTGCGCGCAGCGAGCGGCCGAAGCGTGGTCCTTTTCGTCGGCAGCGTTGCCGGCATGCGCGGCTTTCCAGGCCTGGCCGCGTACGGCGCGAGCAAGTTTGCCGTCATCGGCTACGCCCAGGCGCTCCGCGCCGAGCTGCACGGTAGCGGCGTCGACGTGCGCGTGCTTTGTCCGCCCGCGGGCGACACGCCAATGGTGCGCAACATCGAAAAGATGCCGCCCGTGTACCGGCTCTCGGCGCTCGTCTCCGCCGAGACCGTCGTCGACGCCGCGATGGCCGGCATGCAGGGGAACGAGTGGCGCATCCTCGTCGACGCGCGAAGCAAGGTCGTCAGCGCTGTGGACCGCGCCGTCCCAGGTATCGTCGACCGCGTCGTCGGCTGGGCCTCAAAGACGTAGCACTCAACCCAATGCCATTCGCTTAAGGGTTAGAGGAGCGGGAAGCGGGCGACGGGCGCCGAACGCGCAACGCAGGACGCACAACGCACGGAGCCGAACGCAGGACGCACAACGAACGGAGCCGAACGCAGGACGCACAACGCACGGAGCCGAACGCAGGACGCACAACGCACGGAGCCGAACGCAGGAGTGCCGAACGCAGGACGCACAACGCACGGAGCCGGGTCGCACAGCGCACCGAACGCAGGACGCAGAAGGCGCGCCGACGGCCGCACGCCGCAGACCGTACGGTGCGCAGAAACGCCAAAACCTGGGCGAAAAAGACGTGCCCCGGGCATCCGAGAACATTTGCTCGGACGCGGCCCGTTGGAGGGTTGGGGAGATGGAGTGAGCGCAAGTGCTGCGGTCGAACGCCTGTGCTAACGCGTCCTACTTTGAGCGTCGAGCGTTCTGCTCTGCGCGCCGAGCGTCGTGCTTTCTGCGTCCTGCCCCCTGCTCGCGCCCTAACCGAACGGCATTGGATCTAGACGGTTAGCCTTTGGCCGTTTCCGCCAGCTTTCGCATGCGTTTGATCATGGCGAGCAGGCCGTTGCTTCGGCCGGGGCTCAGATGCTTGTCCAAGCCAAGCTCAGCGAGGATCGCGCCCGAGTCGACGGCGAGCACTTCGTCTGGCGTCTTGCCTTCGTGGCTGAGGCGTACGAGGGCGACGAGGCCCCGAACGATGTGGGCGTCGCTGTCGGCGGCGAAGCGCATCGTGCCCTCGCCGTCAACTTCGCTCGCGAGCCAAACCTGGCTGAGGCAGCCCTTCACCTTGTGGGCCTTGTCCCGCTTTTCTTCGGGGTAGGGCGGCAGCTCTTTGCCCAGTTCGATGAGGTACGCGTAGCGGTCAGACCACTCGTCGAGCAGTTCGAAGGTGTCGCGTACGTCGTCGAGGGTCGTGCTCATTGCAAAGACTTCAGGGAGAGGCTTCGTCACGAAGGGCGCGAGCGCGCGCCAGCGCGTCGGCTTCGTGAACGATGCGTCCACCGAAGGGTTCGGCAATGGGCGTCGCCGTTTCTTCGATCAGCGCGATGACCTGCGCCGGTGTTAGCGCGGGGTTCACGCTCAGCACCTTCGCCGCGAGATTGGCCGCGTTGGGCGACGCCATCGACGTACCGGAAAGGGGCACGGTCGACCCGTCGGGCACCAGGCTCGGCACCTCGACGCCAAAGTCGAAGACGCGGACGCGCTCGGCGTTGCTGTTGGTGAAGGTCGCCCAGGCGCCGTAGCGGTCTACGGCGCCGATCACGAGCAGGTTGGCGGAGACGATGTCCGCTGGTGTATCGCCGTACTCGAGCACGTCCTGGTTGCTGTTGCCGGCGGCCACCACGAAGAGCGTCTCCGGGCATGCGGCGAAGATCCGTTCCCACGTTGCTCGGCGATGGGCCTGAACGACGCCGGCGCGCTCCATGACAGCAGCCTCTGTCGCGTACGTGTCGCCCTCATGGCGAAGGGCGCTCGCGATGTAGTCGAGGCTGAAGCCCAGGCTGGCGTTCACCACGCGCACCTGGTGCGCGTTGATGTAGGCGGCGATGGCGTCCACGTTGGCGCGCTCGCCAGCGAGCTCCTCGTCCGTCGGGCCGCGGTGGTGGTAGGGGCGCGCTTCGCCGGCCCAGGTCGAGCGAAAGATCGAAAGCTGCGCTTGGGGAAGACCGGCGATCAGAATGCCGGCCACGTGCGTTCCGTGGGCCCATTCGCCGACGGCGCTGAGGTTGATGTCGAGTTCTTCGAGGCGCTCGGGCGTGCTCGCGCTGCGCATCAGCCCCAGAACGCGCTGGGCGGCGTCGCTGGTCGCGATGCCTGCGCGCAGGTCCATCACGCCGCGCAAGAACGGCGCGTACTCGGCGAGCACTTCCTGCCCCGGATCAAAAAGCAGATCTTGGTGCGTGTGCTCGCCGATCTCATGAACGACGCCGTGCAGATCGTCGACGAGCCCGTTGCCGTCGTCGTCTTGGCCGTTCGCTTCCTCCGCGGCGTTTCGGTAGAGCTGGTTTTCAAAGAGCGCCGGGTTCGTGCCAACGTCCCACACGGCGACATGCACGGGCTGGGCGTCCGCGGCGTCCGTGAGGGCCACCGTCGAAAACGCGTACTCGCTGAGTGGGGGCGCCTCGGCGTGTTCGGCGCGCACCGCCTCAGCGGCCGCAAGAAACATCGCGCGATTCTGCACGACGTCGGGCAACAAGAGACTGAAGTAGAGGGCGCTCTTCGCGGTGTCGAGGGAGACGATCTGCGTCTTCGTTTGCGCGAGCTGGGCGTCTAGCTGGGCCTGCTCCTGAAAGATTTGAAAAATCACTGTGGCGCCGCCGAGACGGGTGCGCGGAAGCTCACGAAAGATCGCCGCGACGGCTTCTTCGCCGCCCGTTCGACGGGCGCCCTCGGCAAGCAAGGTCGTGCCAGCAAAGGCGCTGTTTCGGTTGCGGGCGCGCGCCCGCACGAGGCGAACGAGCTGCCCGCTTTGCTCCGCGTCGCCATCGGCGAGGGCCACGCTGGCCAGCTCGAGAATGCGTTCGCAGGCTTTGCCCGAAAGGGCCGGCGCGTCGGCGGGGCTTGTTCGCCAGCCGGCC
>JBCCRV010000227.1:0-9926 GCA_039201085.1 Myxococcota bacterium
GCGCAAAGGCAAAGGGCAGAAAACGTTCACGCCGGAGGCGGCGGGTGGCGTGGTCAGCGGCCATCGGCATCCTCGCCCACCACTTCGAGCTCGAGCGCACCCAGAAAAGACGCCGGTGCGCTACGACCCCGTAGTCGCACCGTTCGGCAGGTTTTCGGTATGGAAAGGTGAAGCGCTGCGCCGTCGGACACCCAATCGATGTCCTCACTGCACGAGAGTTCGGCGATGGGCAGGGCGTCTCGTATGCGGGCGCTTTCGTCGATCTCCGAGAGCTTGAGCGCCACGCGCCACGGGCGACGTCCGATGGTGCGCTCGAGCTCCGCTTCAAAGCGCCAAACGATACCTTCGCGCGTGGCCTTCAGCGTGCGGACGGCAAAGGCGTTGGCGCGAGGTTCGACGGCGCCCTGCTTGCCGATGGGAAAGCGGCGCTGAAGCCGTTTGGGGCCCGCTTCACCGGTCGATCGCGCGGGAACTACGAGGTGAGCGAGGGCGGCGTCGGCGCGCTCAAAGAGCTCGCGAAGGGCCTTGGCGTATCCGCGGCGGTACGCGGATTTTAGGCGCGGCGTGGACGACCAGCGATCGTGCGAAGGCGGTTCGGCCGCGCGCAGGAACGTTTCTACGGCTTCGTCAGATGGGTTCACATCGACGGGGTCGCGCGCGAGTCCGCACGCCAAGAGCGCGTGAAAGGGGCGCATGCCGAGGGCAATGCGTGAGCGGTCTCGGTAGTTCACCACCATGCCGGGACCGCGAAACATCGCGAGGTGTCCTGTCCATGGCCCGGGACGCTCGGCCAAGCGGACGATGAGCGCCACGCGGCCTTCGATCGCTTCGTGTGCGTCGCAGGCTGGGAGTCGAAGCGGGATGCTCACGTGCGCGACGTCTCCCGGTTGCTCGAGCGTTTCCTTGGTGTCCTTCGCAAGGCAGGCTGCCCACGCAGCGGTAAAGGGCTGCACCTCGAGCGCATCGGATCGAATGTGTTCGGTGCTGCGCGTGGCAAGGGACGTGGACACGCGAAGTGCGCGGCGCGGTAGGCCGAGCGAAGGCCAGAAGTAGCGAGTCGCGGCTTCGCGCGTCAGGCGGGCAGCGTCCTCGAGGGAGGGTTGGCCCTCCGTCGTGGGATCGTTGAACGCTACCACGCAAATGCTCGTACCCGGGTCGTGGTCCGCGCGGCTGCGAAAGCCGAGGGCCGACGCGCTCGCTTCGGCTTGCTGTCCCCAAAGGGACTCCGCCCGCTTGCCCGCTCCGATGGTGCGGCGAGCGCCAAACCAACCAGCGCCCTGATACCAGCGTCCTGCGGTGCGGTGCGAGGCGAGCTCGGTTCGACCGATCAGCCTTGGGTTACGCTCGCCGTACGTTTCGATCAAGGTCGAGCAGAAGAGCACCGTCGAAAGTTCGGAAAACGCCCAGAGGACGCTCTTGCCGAGTCCGTAGCTTCCGCCCGCCGTTTCGCCCTTGTGGCTGACGAGTGTGTCTTTGCATAGCGCCCTAAAGTGGCTGTGCTCTTCGTCTTCGCCTCCGGTGAGTCCGTCCGTCCCGAAGTCGTCAATGAAGAGGAGCCGAAGGGGCTCGGGACCGTCCGCGCGGGCCAATCCTTCGCGAAGGCGATGGCCATGGGCGAGCTCGCCCGCTGCGTGAAGGTGCGTTCGCAACGCCGGCCAATCCATCGCCGCCAGGAAAGATGCCTTCGCATCATTCTCCAAGCTCTCAAAGCGAAAGTGAACCCGAGGGCGCAACTGCGCTTGGTCGTTCGCGTTTTGAACGACCTCGCGCACGAATGTCGCGAGGTCCTGGCGAAAGGCGTGTTCCGCGGGGTTGCCGCCCCGCCGAGCGCCGGACGGGGGCAGCGCATCGAAGACCCAACTCGTCATCGAGTCAGGTGATAGCTCGCGAGGTGCGAGGGGTCACGGACTACCAGAACTTGTCGAGCACGGGACCGAGGTCTTCGTCCGCGACGTGCACTTCGATGACGTGCTCTTGATCCATCAGCCAGTCGCTGATGCGCTAGGCTCGGCGTGAACCGCGGCCGCCCATTTCGAGCACGTCGACGAAGCCCGGGATGAGCGCTTCGATGCCGCCCTCTTCGAGTTCGATCCACTCCTGCTTGACCATGCCCGTGAGCAGTTCACGGGCGCTTTGGTGAAGCACGCGCTCTTCCGGCGAGAGGCTCGTGTCGATCGGCTGCTCACCGCTCTGGAGGGCGTCGCTTTCGCGGGGCGCGAAGAACGCCTCGTAGAGGCCCGGCTCCGTGAGCGATTTGAGGGTCGGCGGCTCGAAGCCTTCGATGATGAGGTGGTTCGCGAGCAGCTCGGTGGCTTTGCGTTCTGGTTCGCGGCTGTCGAGGCCTTCGGCGCGAAAGCGAAAGCGCACGCCTTCGAAGGGAAGCTTACCCGCGAAGCGAAAGGGCACGTCCTTGTCGTGGTCGTCATCGATGAAGACGTCGCATTCGCCGTCGATCTCCACGTGAAGGTGCGTGCCCTCGATGCCCGTGATGCGCACCGTCGCTTCGCGAAGCCCGCCCATCTGTTCGACGCGCAGCGTCGCGGTGGGGTCGCCGTCGCCGTGCCATGCGCCGTCCTGAGCGATTTCGAGGCCGTCGAAATCCTGCCAGTGGGTGCCCAGAAAATCGAGGTCGTCGATGAGCAGGCGGGGCGTAAGCTCTTCCTCGAAGGCGCCATCGACCTTCACCTTCGTCGGCATGCAGCGAACGACCAGTCCCCATCGGCCTTTGGGCGTCAGCCAGACCCGCGAGAGTTCGTCGTCGATGGGGAAGCGCCAGTCCTTGCCAAGCTCGAGCATGGCGGGGCCCTAGCACGGGCGTGGCAAGGTGGCGAAGCGGCAGTGTGAGCGCACCCGGTCAAGGCGCGCGGACGGGCCTTTCTCGCGGCATTCCGGCGAAACGAATGAACGCTGCCACGCAACCGAACGTTCCTACTTCGCCACGGCGACCTGATTTCGGCCGTTTCGCTTGGCCGCATAGAGTGCCCGGTCCGCTCGGGCGAGGGCGCTACGGTAGTCGCTACGGCCGCCCCAAACGGCGACGCCGAAGGAGGCGCTGAAGCGGATGGCGCCGCCTTCGGCCTGCACGAGCTGGTCTTCGAAGGCGGCGCGGATACGCTCGGCCGTTCGGGCGCTGCCGTCTTCGCCCGTGCTGGGAAGGAGCATGACGAACTCCTCGCCGCCGCTTCGAAAGGCACGGTCGTTGCCGCGCAGCTCCGCGCGCAGGGTGGCTGCGGCGGCCCGCAGGACCCGGTCGCCGCCCGCGTGGCCGTAGGTGTCGTTGATCTTCTTGAAGAAGTCGAGGTCAAGAACGACGACGCCCACGTCCTGTCCGTGACGCGCGAGCCCCGTGACGGCCCGCTCGAGGGCGCGCCGGTTTCCTAGGCCCGTGAGCGCGTCAACCTCGGCCATGGCCGTGGCGCTGTCGAGGGCGAGCTCGAGCACGCGGCGATGGGCCTCTTGGAGGCGCACCATTTCGCTCGCTTCGGCGGCGCGCTCGGCCCGGCAGCGCGCTTCCGCGACGAGCGTGCCGGCTTCCTGGAGCAGCGTTTCGCGGAGGCGTTCGAGTTCGCCGATCGACTCGGCGTCCGCGAGGCGTGAGCGCGTCTGCTCGAGGCGAAGGGCGGCCTGCGGCTCGTCGTCCGCCAGTGATGCCACGAGGTGCGCGAGCTCGCCCATCGAGGTGTGCATCACGTCGCCACGCTGGCGCAGGAAGATCACCGCGTGGGCGATCGTATCCATCGCCGCCGTGTAGTCCTTTGCGAGGGTGGGTGGCGGTTCGACGGCGCCTTGGCTGAGCCGCTCGAGGGGCGCCGACGTGTCCTGAATGCCCGTGGCCCGGGCCACGGGCAGGGCGCGCTCGGCGGCGAAGGCGAGCGTTGCGGCGGGGGCGGGCCCCCGCGTACGCGGGGCCGTTCGCGCGCGTGGTGGCGGTTCGCTCACCAGGGCGCCCGGGCGAAGGCGAAGGTTCGCCGTCGCTTCAGCCAGCGCCTCGTAGTCCCGCGCGTCCGACGCCCGTTCGGCCCGAAGGCGAAGCTTGCGGAGGCTGGCCTCGTCGAGGCCGGCCGCCGGATTTCGGCGCGCAAGGCGCTCGAGCAGCTCAAGGGCGCTGCCGAGCGCCCGCTGCAGGTCGCCCGTGTCCGCGCCCTTCCCATCGCCCTTTCGAGCGGCGGCCCCGCGACGAAGGCGAATCATGAAACGAACCCCACAAATGGAGCCAACGGCCGTAGGCGCGAGACTTTGAGCGCGATAGCCTCCGCCGATGGAGCTCGGTTCGACCTTTTCCCTCGACGACCTCGGCGCCGTGGCGTCGCGAAGTCGGACCCTGGCCTTTGGCGACTCGGCTCGCGCTTCCGTTCGCGCCGCCAACGGTTTTGTGCAGGGGCTTGCAGCCCAGGGCGACGCGGCACCGAATGTTTACGGCGTAAACACGGGGTTTGGTGCTTTGGCGGAAACGCGCATCGATGCCGCGGACATCGCCACGCTGCAGCACAACCTTCTCCGGAGTCACGCCTGCGGCGTCGGCGCTGACCTGCCCAAGCCGGTGGTTCGCGCGATGCTTGCGCTTCGCGCCCAGGTATTGGCCCTTGGCCACTCGGGCGTGCGCGAAACGGTTGTCGAGCACCTGCTCGCGCTCCTGCGCGCGGACGTGCTTCCGCGGGTGCCCGCTCAGGGGAGCGTCGGTGCCTCCGGCGATTTGGCGCCGCTTGCCCATTTGGCGCTCGTACTCATCGGCGAAGGCGAAGCAGACGTGCCCAGCGGCGAAGGCCATCGGCGCGTGCCCGGACGGGAGGCGCTGGCGGCGGCAGGCCTGGAGCCCCTGCGCCTTGAGGCGAAGGAAGGCCTTGCGCTGATCAACGGCACACAGTTGATGCTGGCCGTAGGAGGGCTTTCGATCTTGCGTGCGGAGCGTCTTTGTGGCGCGGCCGATGTGATCGGTGCCATGAGTCTTGAAGCATCGCAGGGCTCGTCGCGACCTTTCGATTCGCGCATTCACGATGCGCGACCCCACCCAGGGCAGAAGGTGAGCGCCGCAAACCTGCGGGCGCTCCTCGCGGACTCGGAGAACATGGAGAGCCATCACAACTGCGGGAAGGTGCAGGACCCCTACTCGCTTCGCTGCATGCCGCAGGTGCATGGCGCGACGCGCGACGCCCTCGTCTACGTGCACGGCGTGTGCGAAACGGAAATGGGGTCGGCAACGGACAACCCGCTGATTTTCGTGACGGACGACGGCGCCGATGTGATCAGCGGCGGCAATTTTCACGGCCAGCCCCTCGCGCTTGCCTTCGATGTAGCGAAGATCGCCGTAGCCGAGCTGGCGAACATCTCGGAGCGCCGCGTGGAGCAGCTCGTGAATCCGGCGATGTCGTCGGGCCTTCCACCGTTCTTGGGTACGCGCAGCGGTCTCGATTCGGGCTTCATGATGGCGCAGGTCACGGCGGCGGCGCTTGTGAGCGAAAACCGCGTGCTCTGCCATCCCTCGAGCGTCGATTCGATTCCGAGCTCCGCGGGCAAAGAAGACCACGTGTCGATGGGCAGCATTTCGTCTCGGCTCTTTGAAAAGGTCGTATCGCACGTGGAGATTGGGCTCGCGATCGAGGCACTCGTCGCCGCGCAGGGCATCGATCTGCGTGGCCTTCCGCCCGGCAAGGGCGTGCGCGCGGCACACGAAGCGCTTCGGCGACGGGTCCCCAGGCTCGACGGCGACCGCACGCTTCATCCAGACATCGAGGCGGCGACGTCGCTGGTGCGTTCTGGCGCGCTCGTCGCGGCGGCGGAAGGCGCCGTCGGTCCGATTCGTTAGGGGGCGCGTAGCCCTATTCGCCACGCCCCTCGGCACGCGAGATTTCCGCGGCTTCAGGTAGATCGCCTATGCTGCGCCCGTGTCGACCCTTCGCGTACGCCGGACAGCCCAGTTTGAACGGCTCAGCTTTGCTCCGGGGTCCCGCGTCGCCGCACTCGCCGTCGCGCTTACCTTCGCGTTTGGCACGCCGCTGCGCGCGCAAGACGCGGGGGGGACCGAGGGTCCGCGGGAGGACGGATGGCCGAACGAGACCGGCGAAACGGGGCCAACGACCGAGACGTCGAACGGTGCGCGCGCGTTGGGCGAGGGAGAGCCAAGCAGTGCCGAAGGCGACGACGAGACCGATGAAGGTGCGCGCGCCGCGCCAGCGGGTGACGCGCTTGGCGAAGAACGCTCACAGAGCGGTGCAGGGCACGAGCTTTCGCTCGAACTCTCGCTGGACGCGGGCCTCGCACCCTCGCTGCTGGCCCCCGAAGAAGCGCCGCCCACGCATCTCGCTTTGGAGGCCGCCCTCCGCTTGCCGACGTACGACTTCGATGCCGTGTCCTTCATCTCCTCGAGCCGATCGCTTGTGACGGCCGTGCTCGAAACCTATTGCGCCGCGGGCCTGCTGACGCCGGATGAAGAAGGGGTCGAGACGCTCGACATCGTGCTTGGTGTTGGCTGCCTTCTCGGCGCAACGACCTTGTACATCACGGGTATTCGTCGTCTCGTTCGCCCCGTTGAAGAGCGGCGCGCCATCGAGCGCCTCGCGCGCTTTGATGCCCTCGTCGCCGAAGGTGCGTTGGGCGACGCGGAGGTACGGGTCTTCGAAGGAGAGCTCCGCGCGGCGGCGCGGCGCGATCGGCGACGACGCATCTTTGAGATCGTCTTTGGCGGGGCGAACCTCGTCGCCACCGCTTTGCTCGCGGGGTTCACGGCGCGAGGGCGCATCGATTCGGTGACGGGTACGAGCGTTGCGTCCGGCACCGGCGTGCTCGGGCTCCTGGGGCTTGGCGCCATTTGGGCGCGCTCGCCCTCGGAGCGCGCTTGGAGCGACTACGTCACGCAGATGCGCTGATCGCGCGCTCGAGTGCTTCTCGAACGCGCGCGGGCACGGGCCGCGGCGGGCCGTCGCGAAGAAACGACGCCGTTGGCTGGAGCACCTCGTCGACGGCGCCGCCGCCCTCAAACGCGTGGCTCCAGCGGTACCAGCGCAGCCGTTTGCCGCGCAGTTCGACGGCCTCGTAGCCGTCGGCTTCGCCCTGGTTCCAGCGCCAGGTTTTACCGGGTTCGTCGAGCCACGCCCGCATCGCGTCGCGGTTCATGGTTGGACCTCCACCGCCGTCCCCGCCGCCGTTCGTTCGCCGTAGCTGTCCACACCCACCCAGGCGATGTAGAGGCCGAAGACGCCGGCCATGATCGCCCCGCCCCAGCGCGGGATCTTGCCGCGCGGCGGAAGCACGGTGATGAGCCAAAGAAGTGCGACGACGCCAAGCATCACGGGGCCGTCGCGAAAGAGCACGTCCTCGTCGATGGCGGCGGGCGCGATGATGCCGGGCAGACCAAGGACGCCCAGCACGTTGAACATGTTGGAGCCGATGATGTTGCCGAGGGCGATGTCGTGCTCGTCCTTGCGTGCCGCCACGACGGTGGCGGCCAACTCGGGGAGGCTCGTGCCAAACGCAACGACGGTCAGACCGATGACGGTGCTGTCGACGCCGAGGGATGTGGCGATCGCCACGGCATTGTCGACGAGCAGCTTGGCCCCACCGAGAAGCACGGCAAGGCCGACAACCAGCCAGAACACGGCGGTCTTCCCGTCCATCTTGTCGGGCACGTCGTCAAGGGCGTCCGTCGGGGCCTTTCCACGAAGGCCCTGCCGAACGATGATAGCGATCATCAAGGTCAGGCCGCCGAGCAAGAGCGCGCCATCAACGCGGCCGAGTTCGCCATCGATGAGCAAGAGGAACGCGCCGGTCATCACCGCAAGCAGCACCGGAATGTCGACGACGACGATGTTTCGTTGCACCGCAAGCGGTCGAACGAGTGTCGCGATGCCTAGCACCAGCGCCACGTTGGTGATGTTCGAACCCAACGCGTTGCCCACGCCCATGCCCGGCTCGCCTTCCAGCGCCGCCAGGCTTGAGACGAGCAGTTCGGGCGCCGAGGTGCCGAAGCCCACGATGGTCAGACCGATGATCAGCGGCGGAATGCCAAAGCTTCGCGCACAGCCGGCGGCGCCGTACACGAAGCGGTCCGCGCCCCAAACGAGCATGAAAAAGCCGGCAAGAACGGCGAGGCTGGCGAGGAACAACGACAGGGGTGGGCCTTTAGAGGATGGATGCAAGCGGTGTCGACCACGGACTAGCCAGAGACCTTGAGCCACCCGTAGTAGATCGCAAACGCTCCCTGGGCCACAATTCCGACCACGCTGAATCGCCGCATGCGCTCGCTGGGCCGGTCCTCCGGCAGGGCAAAAACCGCGCGGTGATTGAGCCAGGAGAGCACCGGCGCCGTCAGAAAGGAGAGCGTGGTCGCCAGGTCAACCATGGCGCGAAGCGATGAGAGCAGGAAGGAAAGCACCGCCAAGCTACCCAGGGCGAGGGAAAGCAGCGCCGTCCAGTACGCCCGGGCGGTGTATGGCTTTTCGGGAGTTTGGCTCCCGTAGGGTGCCTCGGCGCTCGATAGCCGGGCGACGGCGACGGCCAGGGCACGGGGAAAGCCGTCGAGCACCGTCAGCGTGGTGGAGAACATGACGAGAAAGGCGCTTAGTGCCAGCACGGGTCGCAGACCTTCGCCCAGAGTCTGGCCGTAGAGATCGATGAGCTGAGCGCCGAAGGCCGCAGGCTGGGCTTCGAGGGGTACCTCGTAGAGCACGCCGGCGCCCAGTATGAGAAAGCAGACGGCAAGCACGGCGGTGCCGATGTAGCCGACGTGAAAGTCCACGGTGCTTTCGCGCAGGGACAGCTGGCCGAGTGAATCCGCCTTGGCCAGCGTCCAAAGGGACTGCCATACGGACACATCGATCGCACTTGGCATCCAGCCCATGAGCGCGACGATGAAGAGCACGTCCGCCGCGCCGAGGCCGCCGAAGTCCGGGGTCCACGGGACCTGTGCGAGTCGCGGAAGGGCGAACGCTGTGGCGGCGAAGGTCGCCATTGTGAACACGAGCACCGCGGCCTTCGTCAGGGCGTCGAGCCAGCGGTAGCGGCCGACGGCGAGCAGTGCAGCGCAAAAGGCGAGCAAGCCGGCGCTGATCGCGATCGGTGACGCGTCGATGCCCAGCACGCTGGCAAAGAGCCCGGCGCTCACGACTGTCACCGCGGCTTGAACGGTCCACATTGTGCCGAAGGTCAGCAGCAGGTAGAGCGCGAGAAAGCCGCGGCCCTGACGGCGGTAGCCTTCGAGCAGCGACACGCCGCTCGCGGCGGCGTGGTGTGTGCCAAAGCGAAAGGCCGGGTACTTCAGGAGGTTGGCGAGCAACACGACGGCAAGCAGCGCCATCCCGTAGGAAGCGCCCGCGCGCGTGGACTGAACGAGGTGGCTGACGCCGACGGCGGCGCCGGCAAAGATTAGGCCCGGGCCCAGCCGCGCGTAGAAGCTGCGTGCCGAATTGCGGGCGGACGATTCGCCCGGTTCGGGGGAGCGCGTCATCGGCGAACGCAGGCTTTTATCGGTACGTCGGAGTCGGGTCCGTGAGTTCGTCCCAGCTCGGCAGCTCGCCGTTCGGGCCGACACGAACGATGCGCTGCCGAAAGAGCACGCGTGTTACGCGGGAGGTCTCAGACACGCGCAGCCGATTTCCAATGCCCGTCGCAAAGACGGCAGCGCTGCCGACTTCGGGAAAGGGATGGCTGACCTGAATGATGAGGCCGCGCGAATCGCGGAGCTGACCGCCAACCAAGCGCGCGCCAAGCGTAGCGTGGTTTGGATCGCTGCGGCCCGTTTGGCGGTCGCGTACGTCGACGCAGGTGAAGTCGGCGCCGAGTGCGTAGATGCGGTTGCGCGTCCAGATCTCCAGAGCGCTCCAGGGGCCGTCGAGCAGACCGGGCTCGCCAATCTCGCGGGTTACGTCGACGTCAAAGACTGGATCTTCGGCGGGAAAGCTTGGCCGCATGGCGCTTGCCAGCGGACTTGGCGC
>JBCCRV010000228.1:0-9896 GCA_039201085.1 Myxococcota bacterium
CCGCGAGGGCGACCGCTTCGGCGCATTCATACTCGACGCTCACAGCGCTTCAGAGTAGGACTTCGAGCGTGAGGGGCGTTCTAAATCATGCGGGCTAGAATGCATGCCGAGTCGCGCCACGTGCTCCTAGCGTCTTGCTTCGCTGCCTTAGCCGGATGCAACTCGACCCTTCCGCAAGCAAGCATGCAGCCCGTTCGCACCGCCCCGGCACCGCCGCCACCGCGCACGTGCGAGCTCTCCGGTCCGATGGATCTCCCGCTCTACGCGCCCACCGGCTTTGCGTACGGAACCGCGCGCGGCGCACAGGCTACGCTGCGCTTCGAAACGTTGAACGGCGTACCGACCGCACGGGCCAGTACCGAAACCCTCGGTTGGCGGCTCGAAAGTGTGCATGCATTGGGTGCGGAAGTCGGCGACGTCTACCTCGACTATGACACGGCGCTTCGTGAAGGGATTACCTACAAGCGTGGACTCCCCCTTCAGGTATTGGCGCTCTCAGACGCGCGGCTGCGCGTGGCTCCGGCGCCGCAGGCACTCGAACGCGCGCACCTTCGTTTCGAAGGCGCCGAGACGCAGGTCGGCTGCAACGCCGTATCGCTGCGCCAGCACCGCTCCGCCCCTGTCGGCGACGGCGAGACCTTCCTCAGCGATGGCCACACCACGCTCACATTCACTGCCACGCCAGGTGGAAGAGCCGTTGCGGACTACACGCCTCCGCGCCCCGTCCCCGGCGTCCACGCCGGACGTGTGGGCGGATTGGAAGTGCTGGAGTCACGCGGCGAGCAGGTCCGACTGCGCTACACCAACAGCGGGCTCTCCATCGAAGGCTGGGTCGCCAGCACGGCCGTGGACCGCTCAGCGACGCTCGCCGTAATGGGGGGCCTTGGCCTTCGCGGTCGAACGCCCACGCTGCGCGTCTGCCGGTCGGCAAGCACCCTCGACCTCTACGCGTCAGGCGGCGGTACGCCGGAAATCGTCGGAACGCTCATGCCCGGCGCGCGCTTCATCGCCGGCGACGAGCGCGGCGAGACACTTCGCGTGGAGCCCGCGCCCGGATCACGGGTGCGCGCGATGCCGGGCATTCAACTCGCCGTTCGTCGTCCCGACGACCTCAGCTGCACGGAGGAAGCCACGCCCCAAAACTTTGCGTTCACGCTCGAGGTGACGTCCTTCGAGCAGCAGAGCGGCGACCCGATCGCGCTGGCGCCGGGCGCCCGCTGCCGCGCGGCAACGACCGTACGCCGACCGCGCTTCGGGGGCTCTGCGTGCCGCACGGAAGTGACCTGCGGCGACGCCACCTTCGTCGGAAACCGCTCCTCAAACGGCTACTTCAACTGCGAGGCGGACCCGAGCGCGCGCCACGTCGTCGGCGAAGACCCCTACACCACCGAACAGCACGGGAACGACCCCGCTCTTCGCTTCAACACCGAAGCGGCAACGGTGCGCGTCTGGGACGACGAAGGCGGCCACCTCGGCGCCTTTTCGCTCGAAGCCCGCATCGTCGCGGAGTGATGCGGTGGGCCCCGTGGCCCGCGCCGCATGGGTGGCGGAGAAAAGCCATCGCTGACGTGTCTTCTTGCCTCGCTCCTTGGTAGGCTCCCGGCCCATGGCCACCATCACCTTCAAAGAGAACCCCGTCGAACTGAACGGCAGCCTGCCTGCCGTCGGCGACAAGGCACCGGACTTCACCCTCGTCGGCGCCGATCTGCAGGAAAAGTCCCTCAGCGACTTTCCCGGCACCAAGATCCTCACGATCAACCCCAGCTACGACACGGGCATCTGCCAAAAGGCCGCCGTGGCGTTTAACCAAAAAGCGAGCGAGAAAGACGCGACGGTACTGATGATCAGCGCGGACCTTCCCTTCGCCCAGAAGCGCTTCTGCGGCGCCGAAGGCGTGAACGACGTCGTGCCGCTCTCCTCCTTTCGCAGCACCTTTAGCGACGACTACGGCGTCACCATGCAAGGCGGTCCGCTTAAGGGCCTCACGGCCCGCGCCGTGCTCGTTGTGGGCGAAGACGGCGTCGTAAAGTACAGCGAGCTCGTGCCCGAAATCGTGCAGGAGCCAAACTACGACGCCGCCATCGACGCGGTCTAAGCTCGACGACGACTCGCAAAAAAGCGCCGGGCAAATCGCTCGGCGCTTTTTCTATGGCCTATCGACTATCGCCGGGTCTCATCGATTATCGCAGGTCCGATCGATCCTCGCCGGTCCGATCGATCATCGCCGGTCTGGTCGAGCATCGCAGGGTCTTATGGACCGTCGCCCGCAGCATCTTTTCGACCCCGCCGCGCGCTCCGACGGATCGCTCTCGGGCCGAAGGCGCGTCAGAAGCGACTCGGCGGCTTGGCGTAAGCGCGCGCAGCGCCAGTCCTCGAAGCACGCGCTCAAACACGATTCGCGACGCGAGGAACCATGCGCACGCCACGGCTTGCAGAAAAGACGAGACCGAGGGCGAAGCGTGAACGCGGAGCAAAACCCTCAGCCAAGAAGGGCTTTCGCACGCTCGTAGACAGCATCCGCCGTGATGCCGAACTCTTCGTAGAGCGTCTCGTAGGACGCCGATGCGCCGAAGTGCTCGAGCGTGACGAACGCGCTCCGAGGGCCCACGTAGCGGTCCCAGCCCTGGCGAATGCCCGCTTCCACGACCACCGCCGGCAGGTTGGCCGGAATGAGTGCCTCGCGGTAGGCCAGGTCCTGCGCATCGAAGAGCTGCCAGCACGGCACGCTGACGACGCGCACCTTCTTGCCTTCACTCGCGAGGCGCTCGCCCGCCGCAACGGCGAGCTGAAGCTCGGAACCGGTGCCGATCAGCACGACCTCGGCCCCCTCGTCGTCCCGCACCGCGTACGCGCCGCGGTGCACGCCGGCTTCGCTCGCGAAGGCCGTGCGGTCGAGGGTCGGTACGCTCTGGCGCGTCGTCACGATGCAGCTCGGACCTTCCAGGCCAACCATGGCCTTCCAGCACTCGCGCACTTCGTTTGCGTCTGCGGGCCGGAACACGGCAAAGCCAGGAATGGCGCGCAGGGCCGCAAGCTGCTCGACGGGTTGGTGCGTCGGACCGTCCTCGCCGAGCCCGATCGAATCATGGCTGAACACGTACATGACGGGCAGCTTCATTAGCGCCGCCAGCCGAATGCTCGGCCGGCAGTAGTCGCTGAAGATCAGAAAGGTCGCGCCGAAGGGACGAAGACCGCCAAAAAGCGCCATGCCGTTTATTGCCGCGCCCATGCCGTGTTCCCGCACGCCCCAGTGCGCCGTGCGCGGTACGTCGCTTTGCTCGCGCGTGAACGAGCCGCCGGTGATCGCCGTCTTGTTCGATCCCGTCAGGTCCGCCGAGCCGCCCACCAAGCCCTCGAGCTGCTCGCTCAGGGCCATGATGACCTTCCCGCTAGCGGCACGCGTGGCCATGCCCTTTTCGCTCGCTTCAAAGGCTGGGAGCGAAAGCTCGGGAAGCGCCCCCGAGAGAGCACCTTCAATCGCCGCGCGATGGGGAGAGGCCGTGAGCTTCTTCTCCCACTCGGCGCGCAGCTTCGCGCCCTGCTCCTGGAGCTGCGCGCGCATCGCGGTCACTTCTGGGGGCACCTCAAAAGGCGGAAGGGTCCAGCCCATGGCGGCCTTCGTCGCTGCGATTTCGTCGTCGCCGAGGGGCGAGCCATGGGCCTTCGGCGTGTCCTGCTTGTTCGGCGCGGGGAAGCCGATGATCGTCTTTACGCGAACAAAGGTCGGGCGCGGGTCTGCGAGCGCCGCCTTCGCCGCGGCTTCGAGGGCCGCCATGTCGTTGCCGTCATCGACGGAGAGCGTGTGCCAGCCGTACGACGCAAAGCGCGCGACGACATCTTCCGTGAAGGCGATGTCCGTTCGGCCGTCGATGGTGATCGAGTTGTCATCCCAAAACACCGTGAGCCGACCCAGGCCAAGGTGGCCGGCGATCGATGCGGCTTCGGACGCCACGCCCTCCATCAGGTCACCGTCGGAGGCGATGCACCAAATGCGCTGGTCGAAGAGCTCGCCGCCGAAGCGTGCCGCGAGATGCTCCGCTGCCATCGCCATGCCGACGGCGTTGCCCACGCCTTGCCCCAGCGGGCCCGTCGTCGTTTCGATACCGGGCGTTTCGAAGTTTTCCGGATGGCCCGGCGTCTTCGAATGCCACTGACGGAACGCCTTGATGTCGTCGACACTCAGATCGAAGCCGCCGAGGTGCAGAAGCGCGTACTGAAGCATCGACGCGTGGCCGCAGCTGAGCACAAAGCGATCGCGGCCGGCCCAATCGGGACGCGCCGGATCGAAGCGCATCACCTTCGAGTAAAGCGTCCAGCCAAGGGGCGCGAGGGACATGGGCGTTCCCGGGTGGCCCGAGTTCGCCTTTTGCACGGCGTCCATCGAAAGGGCACGAATCGTATCGACGGCGGCTTGGTCCGAAAGGGGCGCATCGCTGTTCATGAGCCGGGTGTATCGGAAGGCGGCGCTTCCGTCGACACCCATCCCACAAAAGGCTCAGTCCCCGGACGCAGGCGCCCGTGCGCCGTACGTGCGTCGCACGTGGAGCGCTGCGGCAAGCGCCGCCCCAAAGAACACGTCACAAACGATGTGCCACGCCATCGCGGCCCGAGGCGCGGGTCCAAAGAGGGCGTGCAGACGCAGTTCGGGAAAGGCACCCAGCGTCGCACCAAAGATGTAGGTGATCGCGCCCAGGAAAAGCGCGACCCACGGAAGCGCACGGCGATTCTTGAGGAGCCGATAGAAGATCACGATCGTAAGGGTCAGCACCACCGCAACGACGCCGGGCGCCTTTTGGGCGATCGACGCCCTCGCGAGAAGCAGCGGCTCACCGTTGATAAAGAAGAACGCCGCCGCAAGGGGCGCCACGAGAAGAAGCGCGGTCACCGCCCCTCGGGCCGCGTCCTCCGCGCCAAAGAGCCGCTTCGTCGCGCCAGCGGCCATTAGCGACGCGAAGGCCGCGCCCACCTCCCAGGGCGCCGTGTCGCTGACGGCGCGCCAGTTCCGCTGCACGTCGCTGAGCAACCAATGCAGGTCGCGTGCTTTGAGCAGCACAAGCGGCGCAACGAACGCGAGCAGCGCCGTCGTGTACGCGTTCACGTAGTTCGCCGGGTCGACCCGACGCGCGCTTCCCTCGATCAAGGCGCGCTCGATGTCCTTTCGGGCGTCGTCCTTCACGTCGGCTCGAAGAGCTTGGCCTCAACGGACGCCGCGGCGCGGTACGGCGCGGGCCAGGGCAGACGAACGCCGGCGGCGGCGGCGGCATGGCGCGTAAGGTAGGGGTTTGCAAGATGCGCACGCGCCAAAGCCACGAGATCCGCGCGCCCCGCAAGGAGGATCGTATTCGCACGATCCACGTCGAGAATGTTGCCGACGGCCATCGTTCGAATGCCCACTTCGTTGCGGATGCGCTCGGCGAAGGGCGTTTGATAGGCCCGTCCATACACGGGCTTCGATTCGGTGGACGTTTGGCCGCTGCTCACGTCCACCAGGTCGACACCGGCGTCCTTGAGGAGACGGGCGAGGGCGACCGAGTCGTCGAGCTCCAGGCCATCGGGTGCCCAGTCCACGGCGCTGATGCGCACGGACAGCGGACCGGTCCACGCGTCCCGTACAGCACGCACCACGTGAAGGGGAAAGCGCGCGCGCCCTTCAAGCGCGCCTCCGTACGCATCCGTTCGGCGGTTCGAAAGGGGCGAAAGAAAGGACGAGAGCAGGTAGCCGTGGGCGGCGTGCACTTCGACCATGTCAAAGCCCGCCCCGGCGGCGCGCTTCGCCGCAGTGACAAAGTCCGCCGTCACGCGCTCCATGTCCGCTTCGTCCATGGCCTTCGGCGCGTCGAACTCCTCACTCCACGGAAGCGCAGACGGCGCAAGGAGCGGCCAGCGCGCAGACGAATCCAGAGGCACGTCGTAGTCCGCCTCGAAGGGGAGCTTGCAGGCGCCCTTGCGCCCGGCGTGACCGAGCTGAAGGCAAACGCGTGCGCTGCTTTCCGCATGCACAAAATCCGTGATGCGCTTCCACGCGCCCCCGTGCGCGTCCGAATACATGCCCGCGCACCCGGGTGTAATGCGCGCGTCTTCGCTCACGGCCGTCATCTCCGTGAATATCAAACCCGCACCGCCCATCGCGCGGCTTCCCAAATGCACCATGTGCCAGTCGCCCACCAGGCCCTCGTCGGCGCGGTACTGGCACATGGGCGAAACGACCACGCGGTTCGCAAGCTTCATTCCCGCAAGCTCTAGCGGTTGAAAGGCCGGCGGAAGTGCGTCGTCATCGTTGGCCGCCCCACTCGCGCGGGCACCGACCTCCGTCGCTGCGGCTTCACGCCCCGAGAAGAACGCGTTGGCGCCATCGACGTAGGCTTGTTCGCGAAGCGCAAGGTTGCCGTGCGTCACGCGGCGCGTTCGGCTGAGCAAGCTGAACATCACCCGGTCTGGCTCGTGTTGGAGATGGCGCGGCGCCTCTTCGAACCATTGCTGCGATTGGGACGCGGCTCGTTGAATGCGCGCCACGATCGGCTCCCGCTCCTCTTCGTAGCGAAGCAATCCGGCGGCAATGTCTCCGTCGGCGCAGCCCTCGGCGAGCGCGATGGCGTCCTCCATCGCCATTTTCGTGCCCGAGCCCACGGAAAAATGCGCCGTATGCGCGGCGTCGCCCAGAAGCGCGACGTTCTCATAAACCCAACGGCGATTCCTTACGGTGGGAAAGCGGATCCAGCGCGAACGATTCGCAAGCAGTCCATGGCCGTCGAGGTCGTCGGCAAAGAGCTTCTCGCAGTACGCCACGGCGCCGGCCTCGTCGTTTTCGTCGAGTCCCGTGCGCGCGAACGTATCCGCATCCGTTTCCACGATGAAGGTGCTGGTCGAATCGTCGAACTGGTACGCATGCACCTGAAAGGTGCCGTGCGCGTTCTGGCGAAAGATAAAGGTGAACGCTTCGTGCGGCTTCTTGGTGCCGAGCCAAATGAAGCGGCTCGATCCCATGTCGATGTGCGGCTGAAAGTGCGCTTCATACGTTTTTCGCGTCTTCGAGTTCACGCCGTCCGCCGCAACGAGAAGGTCCGAATCACGAAGGGCTTCGAGATCGCTGACCTCCTGGCTAAAATGAAGTTGAACGCCAAGCTCGCGCGCCCGCTGCTGGAGCAGAAGCAGGAGCTTCTTTCGTCCGATGCCGCAAAAGCCGTGACCACCGGAGCGCCGATGATGCATCGCGCCGTCTTGCTGATGAAAAAGATCGATGGCGTCCCAGTACGCAAAGTTCGCGCGAATGGCGCGTAGCGTTTCCTCGTCCGCATCTGCCAGGTTTCCAAGCGTTTCGTCGCTGAAGACGACGCCCCACCCGAACGTGTCGTCCGGAGCGTTTCGCTCGTAAACGTGCACCTCCGCATCGGGCCGCTTCTTTCGAAGCAGAAGGGAGAAAAACAGACCGGCCGGTCCGCCACCAAGCACGTTGACCCTCACAGGCTATCTTTGCCACCGCTGGGGGCCCGAACTCAAGCCGACGTCCATTATTTGTGCGGCGTCAAAGCTAGCCTTGGCGCCGCAACGCG
This sequence comes from Myxococcota bacterium, assembly GCA_039201085.1. GTDB lineage: Bacteria > Myxococcota_A > Polyangia > Polyangiales > Houyiibacteriaceae > JBCCRV01. The sequence continues at coordinate 7,551 of JBCCRV010000228.1, forward strand.
GCGAAGGTTGAGGCCACACATGGACTCCTGGCTTCCGCACCGCTGGGGGCCCGAACTCAAGCCGACGTCCATTATTTGTGCGGCGTCAAAGCTAGCCTTGGCGCCGCAACGCGGCCAACGCCGAAACAGCAAACGGACTCGTCGCTTTTGCCATCAATAGCCGCTTTGCACGCTGTCACACCGGCGGTTTCAGGTGGGGCTATCGGAAGTGGTAGGTCAGGCCAAGGCTGAAGGTCGTGTAGCTCGACGTGATTCGGCCGCGGTTGACGACCGTGCCGCGCGCTGTCGTCACGCTTTCATCGCATGACTCCGGGCTGCCACCTTCGCTTTCGCAGATCTGAAGCTGGAGCAAGCGGTCGGCAGCAACCTGACGCACGTCCCCTTCCTCGCCCACGGTCTGCGTCTGCTGAAACAGGTGACCAAAGCCCAGCGAGAGGTCGAAGCGGTTGAAGCGCACCGTGGCGCCGAGATGAACACCAAAGCGCTGGAAGGGCATGAAGTTCAGCTGCTGAAAGCCATCGGTCACGCCACGCGTTTCGTACGTAAAGCCGAGCCGGGCCGCGAAACGGCCTGGCAAGATATTGATATCGCCACCCAGCCGAATCGACAGCTGATCGCGCCACTGCTGCGCCACGGAGGGTTGGTCGGGAAGCGGTAGCTCCCCCAGGAATGGCACCGTGACAACGTGGCCGTTTTCGTTGGTGATCGTTCGAGGTTCGCCAGGGCCCGGCGGTTCGGAGCAGCGGTCACCGGCGCGCGAGCCGCATGTAGGTAGGTTTGTGCGGAGTTCGTCCACGGACGAGTTGCGCTCGTACATCACATCGAGCTCAATGTCGAAGAGCTCCTCGGACATCGAATCGCGAATCTGGCCACTGTTTTCGCCGTTGCCCGTTCCCGGCAGATCACGCGGACTCAACCGATGGGCGTAGCGAATGCCAAGGAGCAGCTGAAGCGGGATGCTCGTGTTCAACTGCGTTCCGCTGATCGTATTCTGGTCCAACGGCGTATCTCGGTAGTAGCCCGACGTGACGTTGAGGTCTCCACTTGCGCGCAAGCGGTCCGTCCAGATTGCCGTGAAGGAAACGTCGAGGTTGTCGATGGGAGTCGCATGGGCCGAGAGGGTGACGCGCGGAACGAAAAAATCCTGCGCCGTGAACTCCGTGTGCACATCGCCATCAAAGTCCTCACCGGGGAGCGCACGCGTGATGTTCGTAAAACCGAAGGAAGCGATGCCCCAGCCGAAGGACGCGCCGAGCGAGAGCCGGGGGTGAACGGCTACGCCGACGCCAACGGTTGGAAAAGCCGTGATCAGCTCCTCCTCGATTAAAAGGTACCGCGAGGGCGCCGGCAAACCTCGATGAATACCTTCGTAGGTGCGTTCTCCGATTCGCTGGGATTCGCCCCATTGCTGAACGCCGACGCCTGAGGGGGCGAGTAAGCCCAAGGAAAGCCCCACGCGCTCGTGAACCTTCCAGCTAAGCACCAGGTTCGGCACGATCGTTGGCCGGCCCGAGTTGCAGACGCTCGAAAACTCACCGGCGTTGCTTTCATTGCCAAAGCGCGTTTCGTCGGGCGTCAGGAGGGGGCCGTCGCCGTAGCCTCCTTCGCGGTTGAAGCATGCGTTGAATAGCGTGAGATGGGTCTGCAGCGTCAGCTGAATGCCAGGCACGTAGGCGAGACCGGCCGGGTTGTAGAAGAGCGACATGGGGTTGTCGGTGCGTGCTGCGACGGCACCACCACGACCAACGGCACGCGTGCCCGGAGCGGGGATTTCCAAGCCACCCGCCAGCGCATCGGCCGGCGTTCCCATCACCAGCACTGCCGCGGAAAGCGTCAAAAGATGCGCGATGCGCGCCACGCGCGATGCGCGCTTTTCAACCGTCGTACGAGTCACCACCGCTCCCATCACTTTTCTGCGCCTCAAGCGCGCCAGCATAACAAAGGCTGCCTTCGGACGGGGCAGGAAGCCGTTGAGATCAAGAGTGCGACTAGTGGTCATGTCTTAGGCGAGGCAGCTGTGCGCGGTTCGCCCTCACCGGAAGCGCACAGCGGTCGACTATCGCTTACGGCCGATCGCAGAGCAGCGTCGCGCAGCGACCTGCGTGCTTCCACCCGAGAACATCGCAGCTAGCTTTCGTCAGGCGCGTCGCTGGCAAGGAGCCAACGACAACACCATCTGTGGATGACGAACGCAGGGCAACCTGAGTGGCGACCTTCAGGTTACAGCCGATCGCAGAGCAGCGTCGCGCAGCGACCTGCGCGCTTCCACGTCAGACCACCCGAGCCAGGTTTCGTCAGGCGCGTCGCTGGCAAGGAGCCAACGACAACACCATCTGTGGATGACGA
>JBCCRV010000229.1:0-9859 GCA_039201085.1 Myxococcota bacterium
GTCGGGTTGTTCGGGTTGGCGACAAAAAGCACCTTCGTTTCTGGACGCACCGCTTCGAGCAGCGCATCCACATCCCAGGCGAGGTGATCTTTCAGCGGGGCGGCGGTGAAATCCACGCCCGCCGCCATGCAGCCCAGCCGGTAGCACACGAAGCTCGGTTCGCCGAACACGACGTGGTCGCCCTCAGCGGGAAAGGCACGGCAAATCAGGTCGATGAGTTCGTTGGATCCGTTGCCCGTGACCACCTGCTCCATCGGGACGTCGTGATGGGCCGCGATGGCCTTGCGAAGTTCGAAGGCCGCGCCATCCGGGTAGTTGCCGAGGTCTTCGAGGGCGTTGGCCATGGCGGCCTTGACGCCCGGTGCTGCGCCGTAGGGGTTCTCGTTCGAGGCAAGCTTGACGGCCCCGGTGATGCCGAGCTCACGCTCGAGCTCAGCGACGGGTTTTCCCGGCGCATACGGGATCAGCGCTTCGACGCGCGGGGGCACCAGATCACGACTCACGCCCACGTTCTGCGTCCTAGGCGCCCCTAGGGGCAAGCACTATTTCATCTCCTCGAGCGTACGGCGCACGGCCCTAAGAAGGCGCACTGTCTCGGTTTTCTCAAAGATCCCGACCGAACACTCGCGCCAGACTGCGGGCACATTTTCAGGCTGGCCGGTCCAGACGAACACCGCACAGCGGGTGAGATACGCATGGGCCATCTGAAGACCCGACATCGCCGGGCCGAGATCCAAATCCACGATCAAGGCGCTGGGAAGTCCCAGTTGCCAAACGTGAAGGTGAAGCATCACTTCCGACCGAATCCACTTCACCGATGGCTCGGGAAGTTGGCGAATGAGCGAACGCGCGAGAAGTTCGTCATCCTCGATCAGCCCAAGCCAAGCCATGATGCATTGAGAGTACACTCAACTTGCATGCCGTGTCCTTTCATTCTGGCGCACCGCATGACCGACTCTCGGGATGCGCGACTTTGTGTCCCCACTTGGTGATTCCTTGCGCGCACGACGGAAGCGCCTGGGGCTCACTCAGTCGGAAGTCGCCGAACGCTCCGAGGTGAGCGTCGAACTCGTCAGCCGCATCGAACGCGGTCGCTGCGCGCCTTCGCTCGCGACCCTACTTCGCCTTTGCCGGGTTCTGGACACCACGCCCAACGACGTGCTCGGGTTCAATGTCCCCGCGGCCAAAGATGCGCAGATGGCGAAAATGGTGGACGTGTTTCGAGTGCTGCCTCGCCCTCGTCAGCGCGAACTCACCCGCATCGCCGAAGCGCTGGTCCGCTACGGCCAGAGCGAGGACTAAGGCGGCCCACATCCTTGTGCGAGGGCGCGCCATCTGGTGACGAAGGCGGGCTGGACCGGTTTGATTGTCGGACGGGCGCAGGATGACTTTTACGGGAACCTCTGAGGAGGACCGCGCTTAACGTACCGTTGCGTTCAGATCGGCCGCGTGCGGTCGTCCCAGCGGGCTCCGCCGGAGCGCTTCACGCCGAGTACGTTGTAGATGTTGAGAGCCCGGGCTTTGCCCTTCACCTGCTTCTGCGGAAGCTGCTCAACCTCGAAGAAATCCTTCACCCGCTCGTAGGTCGCGTCGCTGATGATGCACTGCCCGGGCCCGGCCACCCCGCATAGACGCGCGCCCGTGTTCACTGTGTCGCCGATGACCGTGTATTCGAGCGCCTTGCTGCTTCCCAGGTAGCCCGCAACGACCTCGCCCGTGTTGATGCCGATACCGATCTGAAGCGTCGGAAGGTTGCGACGCTTGCGCTCCGCGTTGAAGTCGGACTCGAGAAGGTCGAGCATCTTTAGGGCGGTGCGTACGGCGCGCGTAGGATCGTCCGGATGGGCGACGGGAGCGCCGAAGAGCGCCATGATCTCGTCGCCGACGAACTTGTCGAGGGTGCCCTCGTTTTCGAAGATGATCTCCACCATCAGCTCGAAGTAGTCGTTGAGCATGTCGACCACCTCCTGCGGTGAGATCGTCTCACTCAGCGCAGTGAAGCCGCGGATATCGCTGAACAGAACGGTGGTCTCGCGAAGCTCGCCGCCCTTTTTGACCTCGACCTCACCGCTAATGACCTGCTCGGCGATGGCCGGCGAAAGCAAGCGCTGAAAACGCTCGCGCGTCACGGCTTCCTTCTCAAGCTTTTGCGCGTACAAGCTGTTCTGAATGGCGATCGCGGCCTGGTTCGCGACGTTTTGAAACAGCTGGAGATCCTTGTCCGTGAATGCGTTCGCCGCGATTTGCGAGTCGAGCATCATGATGCCGAAGACCTCGCCGCCGTGGAGCAAGGGCACAGCCATGCTGGAGCGAATGCCCTGCATGATCACCGAATGGGCACCGCTGAAGCGCGAGTCGACGGAGGCATCGCTCGACAGCACCGCGGCCTTATCCCGCAGCACCTCGTCGATGATCGTGGTCGACAGGACCACCTCTTCACCGATGGCTTGCGCCTTCGTGGTCCGCACCATCCGCGGCTTCAGTTCCTTCTCGTCGTTGTAGAGAAGGATGACGCCTCGGTCGGCCTGAAGCAGCTCAAAGGCGGCGTCCAGAATCTTTGCGAGCAGCGGGTCGACTTCCAGCTCAACGCCGATCGCCTGCATGAGCTCGTAGCTCGCGCGCAACTTCTCGTAGTCGCGGCGAAGGGTCGCGTCATCTTGAACCAACCTCGCCGGCAAGAAGCTCTGCTTGATCAGCGGAGCGAGCTTGCTGCGAATATGGCTCTCGACCATGCCCTGAGCGATGGTGACCTTCGACGGCGCCTTGGGGGCCTCCGCCGCGACCGGGTCCGCCCGTGAGAAGGCCGGGCCGACGCCAAGCGCCGTGGACTGGGCAGCGGGGGGGGCTCCGGGTTGCGCCGCCGCCGCGTCGCTGAAGTGAATGCGGGTTGATCCCAGCGTGATCTCATCGCCGTTCTTCAGCACACGCTGGTCGACGCGCTCGCCGTTGACGAAGGTTCCGTTAAGGCTGCCCAAATCCTTCAGGACGTAGCCACCGTCCTTCAGGTCAATATGACAGTGCTCCTTCGATACGATGCGGTCGAGCACCTGGTGGGTGTTGTCCGGATGGCGCCCAAGCGTGTTGTGATCGCCGAGCTCCCGCTCCTGGCGGCCGTCGGGGCCGATGATGATCAGGCGAGCCATCGCGATTGCCCGCAGGCTAAATCACCTGCCCGGTCAGCGTAAAGGACGACCTTCAGGAAACGCCCGGAAATAAGCGCTTCTTCGGCCCAGCAGCGCTTCGTTTCGGCGCTCCCAGAAGCCACGCCCGCAGGCCTGGCCACGCGTCGGCGACGGTGCTTCCCCACTCGCTTGCGACGCGGCAGCGCGCCTGCTAGCGTTCCGGCCCCTATGGCACGCGTCACCGTTGAAGATTGCCTCGAGCACGAGGAAAACCGTTTCGCCCTCGTCGTTTTGGCCTCTGGCCGAGCGCGTCAGCTCATGAAGGGCGCCCCGTCCCTGGTCACGAGCAAGAACCGCGAATCGGTCACGGCGCTCCGGGAGATCGCTGCGCAAAAGGTTCGGTGGAACCGCGGCGTGTCGGAAGCGGTGAACGAGTTCATCGTCGAGACGCGCAACGCGGAAATCCGCTAGCCGCCCTACAAAAGCAGGGAGCCGCGCGCGGGTGCCTTTGCGCCCGCGTTTTCCTTTAACGCTCGCCGCTCGCCGTCGCATGCCGTTCGCCGTGGCGTGCCGCCCGACGATGCCAGGACGCCGTACCGGCGTGGCTACCATCACCCATGTGCACCTGGTTTCCGCTCGCTAAAAATCGCGGCGGATTCGGAGAATCTCCCCAAACGGACGGCGGCGACCCAGGGGCCGAAGGACGGGGTCGAAGAGCAGGTCGTCGTCCCGAACCACGCCTGACGCGTAGGCCTGCTGCACGGCCCCCCACCAGTTCGAGTCGTCTTGGGCCGGCACGGGCGACGCATCACGAACCGGACGGGTGGGCGGCATCTCGCCTCCCATCGCAGCGATGATCGCCGCCACCACCGGCGCTTCCTCCTCGCTTTGGCGCTCCAGGGCACGCAGGAGCTCCAGCCAAGGTCGCGGCCGCTTGGCCTCCTCCACAATCCAGCCGATCGCTTCGGCGACCCGGGCAGGCGTGGTCTCACGCTCCTTCCACCGCTCCCTCGGCGCGCGCGAGCAGAGCTGCGTCGCGGCCTTTAGGGCTCGGCTCTCATCGCCTAAAAGCGCAGCGATTTTCAGCGCTTCCCAATCGCACCAATGAAGCGGCGGCAGGCACTCGGCGGCGCGCAGGTAGGCGTGAAGGGCCCGTTCCGGCTCGCCCGCCCGTCGGTACGCGTGCGCCACGGTCGCGTGGGCGGTGGCCACATCCGGTTCGACCTCGGCGTGGCGCAGACCCGCCCGCAGGTACGTTTCCACCGTGAACTCCTCCGGATCGCCGGACGTAAAGTCCGCCACCATGCGCCGGCACCACCCATCAAAGGTCCGGTGCACCAGCCGCAGCTCGCCCGTTTCCGAGTAGTAGTCCACGATGGGCCACGTGTCCGACACGGGGCCGGAACTGCGATCGAAGGCGAGGAGGCTGCCTTCGGGCGTGCGGTGAAACGGCAGAAGGAGCTCGGGGTCGAGAAAATCCGCGCCCACCGCTTCCGCGTACTGCCGGATCGCATCGCCGATGCTTCCCGGCTCGGTGCCGGCGGGCAGCATGATGCCGCAGGGCAACGTTCCACCATTGAAGCGACTGAGCACGAGTCGGAGGTCCGCAGGGAGCGGCTCCCCCAGCACTTGTTCGAGGCCGCGGAGGTCGGCGGTCTGGGCTGGCGGGTTCAGGCCTGCATCCGTGCCAAGCCCGTCCACCCACTCGACAAACTCCCGGACGCCGCGATGCACGCCTTGTGGTACCGGATCGCCTCTCCCGGGTGAAGGGCAAAAGCACCCAGTACCTCACCAGGCCCGTATCTCGCGTGATCGTACCTCCGCCCGCTATCCTTCGCTCCATGGCCCGCCGCCCCCTTCGCGCCGCTCGCGCATTCGCCGCCGCGGCGCTCGTTTCGTCGATGGCCACCGCCGCGGCTCAGCCGACCATCGGGGTGCCTCCTTCGCTCACGAGCGCTCCGGACCTCGAGGTTGCCGACCGCGAGGTATCGGTCGAAGCCGAAGAGCTCGTTGACGTGACGATGCCGGACCTTCCCATCCAATGGCACCCGGCCGTACTTGCGCACCTCCAGCGCTTCCGCGAGACGCGGCGCGGACGGCGGCAGATCCGCGCCTGGCTTCGCCACGGCCAGCGCTACGGCGCCATGATCAGCGAAAGCCTCCAACGACGCGGCGTGCCCGAGGACCTTCGCTGCGTCGCCATGGTCGAGAGCGGCTTTGATCCGACCGTGCGAAGCCGGCGCGGCGCTGTCGGCATGTGGCAGTTCGTCGCGCGAACCGCGGAGGAGTACGGCCTTCAGTCCGATCGCTTCGTCGACCAGCGGATGGATCCCGTACGCTCAACGGACGCCGCGGCGCGCTTCCTTGGCGACCTCTACGAGCGAACCGGCCGCTGGGAGCTCGCCCTTGCGGCGTACAACATGGGCTACCCCGCGCTGTTGCGAGCGATTCGTAAGTACAACACGAACGACTACTGGCGCCTCGCCGAACTGGAAGCGGGGCTGCCCTTCGAGACGACGGGGTACGTCGCCAAGATCATGGCCTGCACTGTCGTGATGCGAAACCTCGAACGCTTTGGCTTCGAAATGGACGACGAACAACCGGAGGCCGTCGAAGCCTTCGACGTGGAAGGCGGCGTGAACCTCGGTCGTCTCGCGCGCGCGGCGCGGGTCGAGCGCGCGCGGCTCGCAGCCCTCAACCCGCACTTGCGCCGCGGGCGAACGCCGCCCAGGCGAACGACGCGCATCTACATCCCGGCGGGCAGTGCGGAACGCTTTGCCAGCGCCGCCCGCCGACTCTTGACGGATGAATCGGCGACCCAATCCTACGTCGTTCGCTTCGGCGAAGGGCTGCGTGAGATCGCTGCTTCCTTCGATACGAGCGTGGCCGACCTGCGCCGCCGGAACGTCCTTAGTGCGCAGGCGCGCGTGAGACCGGGAACCACGCTCCTAGTGCCCGCCGGGGTGACCGCTCAACGGGAACCGGAAGAAGCGCCCGTCGTGGCGCTTCCGCCGGACGTACCGGCAAACCTCGACGGCCGGCGCCGTGTCTTCTACCGGGTCCGACGCCACGACTCGCTCTCGGAGCTCGCGATGTTCTTCGGCCTGCAGCGGGACGAGGTACGGCGCTGGAATGCCCTCGACGATCAGGCGAACCTCCAATCGGGCATGCTGCTCCAGCTCTTCGTTCGGCCGGCTTTCGATCTGTCGCTCGCCGTGGTGTTTCGCGAGGGCGAAGTCCAGCTGCTCCAGACCGGGAGCGAAGCATTCTTTGACGACTACGAGGCGCGTCAGGGACGTCGGCGATTTGTCTACCTGGTCGAAGAGGGCGACACCGTTCGAAGCCTCGCTCGGCGCTTTGGGCTCAGCTCCGGAAGCATCGCACGCATCAACCACATCGGGCGCCGGTCGGACCTCACGCCGGGTCAGCGCGTCGTGATCTACTGCGAGGAGAGCCGAGTTCCCGCGGCATACCGCCGAGCAGGGGCGGAAGACGCTCAAGCAACAGCCGGCGCAGAAGGCGACGTTGACGACCGAACTGCCGAGGACGGAAGCGCATCCGACCCGGGCGGCCGTGCGGACGGCCAGAGCGGCGACGGCGCCGCGGAGCATAGCACCGCCCAGGACGGCGCCGGCGCCGGAGAACCGACGGAAGACGCCCCGACGGAAGACGCCCCGAACGGGACCGAGGCGGAGACGCCGGAGCCGTGATTCCCCTTGATGAAGCCCTTGCGCATATTCGTTCGGCGCTCTCACCGCTACCCGAAGAACGTCAGACGCTAAGCGCTGCCCTGGGCGCGCACTTGGCGCGTCCGCTCCGCGCTTTGCTTGATCACCCACGCGTCGATGAGTCGGCCATGGACGGCTACGCGGTGTTCGCAGCCGACGTACCGGAGCCGGGCGTTCGTCTCCCGCTGCACGGCGAGTCTCGCGCCGGCGGACCACCCCCCGATGCGCTTCCTTCGGGCCATGCGATGCGCATTTTCACGGGCGCCGCTTTGCCCGCCCGGGCGGACGCCGTGATCGTTCAGGAGGACGCTTTGGCCGAAGACGGGGCGGTCTCCTTTGAGTTCGCTCCCGACGCTGGCCATCACGTCCGCCGGCGCGGCTCCAGCTGCCGCAGCGGGGACGAGCTCGCACCCGCAGGCCGGCGCGTCAGCGCGGGTGTGGTAGCCGCGGCGGCAAGTCAGGGGTTGGTCGATTTGCCCGTGCGCGTGCCCTCGGTGGTTGTGCTCGCCACGGGCGACGAACTCGTTGCGCCCGGCGAGCCGCTCCAGCCAGGCGCCATCTACGATTCAAACGGACCGATGGCGCTGGCGATGCTGAAGCAATGGGGCGGCGTCGAAGCGCGCGCCGTCCGCGCCGGCGACAGCAGCGAAGCGTTGCAAACGCAGCTGGAAGCGGCCCGTTCGAGCGATCTTGTTCTCACGATGGGGGGCGCGTCCGTGGGCGCCTACGACATTGTCGCGAACACCTTCAAGGCCGCCGGGTGCTCCTTCGCCTTTCACGGCGTCGCAGTGAAGCCCGGCAAGCCCGTGGCCTTTGGGCGATTTGAAGGCGGGCCCGCCGTGCTCATGCTTCCGGGCAATCCGGTCAGCGCGTTCGTCACGTTTCATGTCTTTGCCGACGCGGCCTTGCGCGCACTCTGCGGCGCACCGCCACGGACCGTCGAGCATGTCACGCTCGCTGCGGAGCACCGACACCGAACGGGCCGCGTCGAGTTCATTCGCGCGGCCATCGACGCGGACGGCCGAGCGTGCCCCTTTTCCCGGCAAAACTCGGGCGCGATGCACGATCTTGCACGGGCCGACGTGCTGATCCGTCTCGCCGCCGACCAGGCGAAGTTCGACGAAGGCGCAACGCTACCGGCCATCCGACTTCGTTAGGGCGGCGCGGCCATGGGGCCCCTGAAATCGCGGCATGCGGCGTCCGATCCGCCGACATTCGAAGGTGGACCGAAGAATTAGCGCTGCGCGGAACGAAGTTGGCCCCAAGGATGTTTCTGCCAGGCGGGTCCCTTCACGCATGCACTGCGCTAGGAAGGCTATAGCGGAAGCCGACCCAAATTTAGGAAATGTCAGCGTTTTTGTCCGGTATTGCTTATCATGAGGAACTTCTGAGCCTCTAGCTCGTCCCCGAACCATGGCCGCCCCTTCCGAACCCCGCCTTCTGCGTGCTCTTGCCGCCGTTCGGCGACGCATTCGCCTGCAGCGCGCGATCAACAGCGGCTTCGCGTTTTTCGTCGTGGCCTTTGGCGTCGCCGCCGTGGCGCTCACCCTAGTAAAGACCGGCGGACTCGACGAAAGCAAGGCTCGCCTGGCCTTTGTGCTCGCCGCGGCCCTTCCCGTAGTGGGCGCGCTGATCGGCGCGCTCCGACCGATTCGCCCCCTGCTCGCCGCCCAGCTCCTCGACCGAGCCCACGGGCTGCACTCACGCATCGCGAACGCCCTTGAGTTCAGCGAGGCGAGCGAACGAACGGCCTTTATGGACGCTGCCATCGAAGACGCCGCGGCCCACACCGATTCGCTAAAGCCTAAGGCTGCGATGGCCCTACGGCTTCCGCAAGACTGGGCCGTGGCCATCGCGCTGGCCGCCGGCCTTGCCGCCGTCGCCACGCTGGAGGTGGTGGAGCGGGAGGCGGTGGCTCTCCCGCCAAGCCTTGAACCTTTGCTGATCGACGCGGACTCACTCGAAGGCTTCGAGCGCACCCTCGACCCGGTCATGCGCGACGAGGAGCTGGACGAAGACGTGCTGCAGGTGGCGCAGTCGCTCAACTCGATCTTGGAGGACATGGCCGACCGACGACTCGACCGCGCCGAAGCCCTTCGCCGCATTCAGCAGCTCGAAACCCAGCTGGCCGAAGGTCGGCCGGCCGATCCCGAAGCGCTCGACCGTTCGCTGGAGGAAGTGGGCCGGGAACTTGAGCGCGCCTCGATCGCCGAAGCCGCGTCGGAGGCGCTACAAGAACACGATGCCGAAACGGCCGCCGATGCCGTCGAAGAGCTCGCCAATGAGCTGGAAAACGACCCGCCCTCGGCGCGTGAGCTCGACCGTCTTCGCGAGGCCCTCGAGCGCGCCGCACGCGAAGAAGAGGCACGCCAGGAAGAGGAGCTGCAGCAAGAGGAAGAGGAGCTGGAGAGCTTACTTCGCCAGCGCGAGGAAAGCCCTCCCGAGTCGCAGGAAGAGGAGAGCCTGCTTCGCCGCCAGCGCCGCCGACTGGAGCGCCTTCGCCGGGATCGGCAAGAGCTCCAGGAACAGCGCCGGCGCCTCGAACGCCTTCGCCGCGACATGCGCGACACGGCGGAGCAGCTCAACCGAAACGCCCGTGATCCGCAGCAGGCGAGCGAGTCCCTTCGGCGCATGGCCGAGGAGTTGAATCGCATGGCTCGCGAGCAGATGAGCGAGGAGCAGCGCGAACGCCTTCAGCGTCAAATGCAGCAACTACGCGAGATGATTCGTCGGGCGCGCCAACAGCAGCAAAACGGCCAAGGAGGCCAGCAAGGTCAACAGGGCCAAGGCCAAGGTCAGGGACAGAACCGCCTGCGCCGCTTCACCCTGAGCGCCAACGGCCAAGGCGACGTTCGCCTGCAGATGCCGGGGCAACAGGGCCAAGGCCAAGGTCAGCAGGGGCAGGGACAGGGTCAGCAGGGCCAAGGCGGCCAACAAGGCCAGGGCCAAGGTCAGCAGGGCCAAGGCGGTCAGCAGGGTCAGGGCCAAGGCCAGCAGGGTCAGGGCCAA
>JBCCRV010000230.1:0-9858 GCA_039201085.1 Myxococcota bacterium
CGACGACGAGGGCGCCGTCCTCAAAGCGCGCCCCGCGAACGCTCATTCGTCGTCGCTCTTCGGCACGACCAGGTCCGGCAGTCGCGGCGCCTGAGGAATCGATACGACGGGGCTTTCACCCGGGAGGTCGCGGTACATCGACGCGCGCGCACCGGGCAGAATCGAGGGCGAGCGACCTTCGCGAAGGGTCGCCGGATCGCCGACGATCCGCAGGCAGCCTTTGGTGATCCGCTTCAGCGTTTCAAAGACGCCCCACCCCTCCAGGGCGCTCGCTTCGACTTCCGGAACGCCCGTGGGCACGCGCAGTTCTTCCCGGAGCACCTCGATCGGCAGGGCCGTGTCGAGGTCACGCTTGTTGTACTGGACGACGAGCGGTAGGCGGTCTGGGTCGTCGCCTTGGCGACGCAGGTTGTCGTAGAGGTTGTTAATGCTCTCGATGTTCTGCTGGACCCGGCCGTCCTGGCTGTCGACGACGAACACCACGCCGTCCACGTGACGAAGCACGAGCTGCCGCGTTTGGTCGAAGGCGATCTGACCGGGGACGGTGCAAAGATGAATGCGCACCCGGTACCCGCGAAAGTCGCCGAGATGCACGGGTAAGAGATCGAAAAAGAGCGTCCGTTCCGACTCCGTTGAGAGGGAGATGAGCTTTCCCCGATGCTCCGGCTTGCTCTTACCGTGAATGCGCTCGAGGTTCGTCGTCTTCCCTCCGAGCCCCGGGCCGTAGTACACGACCTTCAAGTGCAGCTGGCGCTGCGCATGGTTCACGAGGGGCACGGTCTTTCTTATCGTCGGGGCGGCGTCCCTCGTCAACACCGGCCCGGCGCGATGCCTTTTTCGGGTAGAGTAGGAGCGATGAAAGTCGTACGTGCCGCCCGATTTGCCGCGCTGATGTCACTTTCCGCGTGCGGTGCGTCGGAAACGCCGGCCGCAAACCACGCTCACTTCGACGCCATCCAGCGGCACGAAACAACGCTCGAAGAGAGTGCGCACCGGATCTTCGAGGGCGACGGCGACTGCGGTGACGCGGAAACGGGCTGCGACGCGGCCACCTCGATCTGCGAGATCGCCGATCGAGTGAACGATGCGGACGCCAGCGCGCGGTGCGGCGCTGCGCAAGAGCGCTGCCAAGCGATGCGCGCGGCTCGTTGCGTGCCCGATCACTGAGCGCGCGTTCGCTCTTCGCCCTCGCCGCCCTCGGCATCGAAGGGCTCCGGCGGCGGTGGGGGCGGTTCGTCGGTCGGGTTCACGCGTGCAAAACCGATCAACGCCCCATCGCCTTCGAAGGCGATGCGAATCGATTCGTTTGGCGCCAGCAGTCGCGTATGGTCGCGACGGTCTTCGTCATAAAGCGGGCTCACTGCAAGGGCGGGATCGGAAACGGCGCGAAGCGCTCCTCGGGTCGTGAGCACAAGGCGCTGCGGACGCGCGCCGGCGCGCACCTCGAACGCGTCCACCGTGCAGCTCCCTTCGCTGCAGCTGCCACCGGGAGGCGCCACGGTCGCGCCCATGCGGGAGAGAAGCGCGACTCCCCCCCGCATAGGCTCGGGCGTACCGAGCCAGCGCCGCAGGAGCGGCACAACCCGCCGGTCGCCGCGCTCGACAAGGGCCGCAGCTTCGGCTCGGCGGGCCTCGGCGTAGCGCTCGACGCGAAGAGCATCGAGCAACGCCCGCGCGGCACGAGCGCTGGAGAAGCGAGCAAGTGCGGACGCTGCCGCCGCCCGAAGGTTGATCGCCTCCATGGCTTCGATCAGTCCGTCGAGCGCCCGCTCGCGTTCGCTACCCTCGTGCGCGAGCGCAAGGCCCTCCACAGCCCGCAGGCGCGCGTCGAGACTGGCTTCCGCATCGCCCACAATCGCAACGAGCCAACGAACGGCTTCGGCCCCTTCGTGGGCCAAATGAAGGGCCGCACGTCGGCAAAAGTCCTGAAGCGAGTCGGCGCCTACGCGTTCCGGATCGATGGCTCCCAGGCGCTCGCGCACGGCCGCGTGCGACGCCTCATCGCCAAGCATCGCGGCGCAGAGCATCGCTTCACGGCGCACAAACTCGTCGCTGTCGCTCGCGGCGAGCCGGACCAGAAGCGGACGGGCGCGCGTGTACTCGGTTTCGCAGAGCAAGCGGGCGCTCGCCGCGCGCAGGGCCGGCGCATCCGCCGAGAGAAAGGGAAGGAGATCGTCGCCGCGTCCCTCGCCGAGCTCCGCCGCCGCCAAGGCTGCCGGCCAGCCTACGCCACCGCCCACCTCCATCGCTTCGACCTCCGGAAGCGAGCGTACGAAGGCGGCCAACGCCGAACGCAAACGCGCTAGCACCTGAGGTTCTTGGGCGGCCACGTTTCGCTGCTCCGCGGGATCGCGTTGAAGATCAAAGAGTCGACAGCGCCCGTCTTCGCAAATCGCTTTATGGCGGCCGTCGGTCACCATACGGGCGTCGCCGACGTCCGCGAACGCAAAGGGCGGCCCCGCGCCGCCGAGGAGCACGGGGCCGAGGTCGTCGCCACGCATGCGCACGTCGCGGGGAATCGCGAGGCCTGCAAGAACGGTCGTCGCGATATCAACGAGCTCCACGGGTGCGCTTACCCGGCGCGGCTCGAGTTCGGGCACGCTGACGACCAGGGGTACAGCCAGCTGCTCGTCGTACAGCGTGGTGCCGTGATGATGGCCGCCATGCTCGCCAAACTCCTCGCCGTGGTCCGCGCTGATCACAACGACACCGTTCGGACGCCGCTCACGAAAAACTCGAACGATATCGCCGATGGCCGCATCGGCGGCCCGCACCTCTCCGTCGTAGCGCTCGCGCGGTGAATCGCCGCGCCGAAACTCTGGTGGCGGGTCGTAGGGCTCGTGCGGTTCGAAGAGATGGACCCACGCAAACACCGGACCCTCGCCGGCGGCTTCTTCGAAGTAGGTGTCGAGTTGCGGCGCACGAGCCGCAGCCGGCGCAAACATCGTTTTGCGGTACTCGAAGTCGAAGCCCGTATGCGACAAAGAAGCAAAACGCGAGGCATCGACGTAGAAGACCGCCGGCGGGTAGAACGCGGCCGTTCGATAGCCGTATTCGCGTAGGATCGCCGGTAGCGTCGAATGATCGCGCCGCGCCCCCGCCAGCTGCAGCACGGGCCGCATGTACTTGCCCGTGAGCATGCTGGTGAGCGCGTAGGACGTGTGCGGGGTCGGCGTATAGGCCCGCTCAAACACCACCGAAGCCTCGGCGATGCGCATCAGCTCGGGCGTAAGCGCGGCGGAGAGCGCATCAGCGCGCAACGCGTCGACCGTCAGCAGAAGCACGGAGCGCCCGCTGAGGTCCGGTCCTTCGCCCTCCGGCTCGTACGAAGGCGCGATGTCCTCGCCTCCTTCGGGTACGGCGTCGTCGTCGGGCCAGAGGCGCAGCATGCGCCCCGTGAGCGACGAATGCTCTTCGGCAACCAACCGCGCGCTGGGATCACCGGCCAGCATCTGCAGTGAACCGACGAGCAAGGCGGCCAGGGCCACCGTGAGCACCGCGGCGGTGTTCAAGCGGCGCCAACGCCCGCTTGGCGTCAGGCTGACGGAGGCGCCAGCGCCGAGCACAGCGCAGGCGACAAGGGCGTGGTGAAAGGCCGGGTAGAGACGCACGAGCACGTAGCGGTCCACCACCAAGCAAGCGATCGAAGCCAACAGCAACAGACGGGCGTACGCCCGGCTTTCCGGCGCGCGATCGATCCATCGAAGCACGCGATGACCGACGAAGGCCGCCACGAGGGCGGCGGCGAGCGTGAGCACCACTTGGTAGTCGTGCACCTGCCTTCCGCCAAAGGTCATCCATGCGGGGGGAACCACCAGCACCGCGGCGATGGCGGCGCCGACGCGAAAGCGCCGCTCGGGCCGAAGTCGCTCCAGCGCGCGAAAGGCGAAGGTGCTCAGGAGCGTCGCACCAAGCCAGGTCGCCAGGGCCGCGATGGTGAAGACGACGCGTTCGCTCTGGCGCAAGAAACGCCCGTACGCCGCGGCAAAGGTGAGGCCCGTCTCGGCCACGCCCAGCGTCAGACCCGTTGCAAGGAGGGCGTAGCGGCGCGGGCGCGCTTCAGCCGCGAGGGACTCGGACGTGCTCATCGCGCACTGCGGGCTCAGCCCCAGCGAACTTCGCTGACTTCGTACATTCGCAGCCCGCCGGGCGTCTTCACCTTGACCTCGTCGCCGACCTCGCGGCCAACGAGCGCGCGCGCCACGGGCGACGTGATCGAAATGCTGCCGGCGCTCACGTCGGCTTCGTCCGGACCGACGAGGCGGTAGGTGACGGTCTTGCCGCTGTCGATGTCTTCGAGCTCGACGGTCGCGCCGAACTTCACCCGGTCGCCGCTTAGGGTGGATGGATCGATGACTTCGGCGCGCGCGATCTTGTCCTCAATATCCGCGATTCGCGCGACCGTGAGACCCTGCTTTTCCTTTGCCGCGTGGTACTCGGCGTTCTCCTTGAGGTCGCCGTGCTCGATGGCCGTGCCGATCTGCTGCGAGATCTTCGGCATCTCCGCCTTGAGCTTCGCGAGTTCCTCCTTGAGGGCTTCAAAGCCCTGCGGCGTCATCGGTACGCGGTCCATAAGGTCTTGGATATGGCGCGCGACCCGCCCAAAGTCCAGCGGAGCCGCGGCCCTAACGGGCGGCGCCGTGCAGCTCTTGGAGCGAGCGCACGTGAATCTTGCCGTCGCTTCGGCGGCGGGCTTCGACGGCGGCGACGGTGGCCGTGGCCGCCGAAATCGTCGTGAAGTAGGGGATGCCGGCCATGAGCGTTTCGCGCCGAAGGGACCGGCTGTCGCGAATCGCCCGCGCGCCTTCGGTCGTGTTGATGACGAGGTGCACGTCGCCGTTTCGCAGGCGGTCCAGGATGTTCGGCCGGCCCTGCCCCGCTTTGTTCACGACCTCGGCGGGAACGCCCGCGCGCTCGAGGGCTCGCTGCGTTCCGCCCGTCGCGATGAGCGTGTACCCGAGCGCCACGAGGCGCGCGCCGAGGTCGCAGGCCACCTGCTTGTCCTGGTCGCGGACGCTGATGAAGATCAGGCCCGACTCGGGAATGGCCTGAAAGGACGCCGTGAGGGCCTTGTCGAAGGCTTCGTGAAACGTTGGCGCAATGCCCATCACTTCGCCGGTGCTGCGCATCTCCGGGCCGAGAATTGTATCGACGCCGGGGAACTTGTGAAAGGGAAAGACCGACTCCTTCACGGCCACGTGCTCGAAGGGCACGTCGCCGGTTGGCAGGAGCGAATCGAGGCTCTCACCGGCCATGGCCTTCGCCGCAATCTGCGCAAGCGGCACGCCCGTTGCCTTGGAGATGAAGGGCACCGTGCGCGACGCACGGGGATTCACTTCGATGACGTACACAGCGCTGCCGCGAACGGCGAACTGAATGTTCATGAGGCCGACCACGCCGAGCTCGAGAGCCAGCGCGCGCGTCGCGCTTCGAATGTGGCTAAGCACCTCCGGGGGTAGGGCGTGCGGCGGCAGTACCATCGACGAGTCGCCGCTGTGCACGCCGGCTTCTTCGATGTGCTGCATGATGCCGCCGATGACGACGCGCTTGCCGTCGCTCACGGCGTCCACGTCGACTTCGATCGCGTCCTTCAGAAACTCGTCGACGAGGATCGTTTGCGCCTCGGCGCCGGCGACGGCCTCGAGCGCGCGATGCATGTAGTCCGCGAGATCCGTACGCGAATGCACGACCTCCATCGCCCGTCCGCCCAGTACGTAGCTCGGCCGAACCACGACGGGAAAGCCGATGCGCTCGGCCACCTCGAAGGCGTCCGACACGCCTTTGGCGATGCCGCCGGCGGGCCGAAGCAGCTGAAGCTTTTCCAAAATCGCTTCGAAGCGCTCCCGATCCTCGGCACGGTCGATGGCGTCGGCGCTGGTGCCCAGGATGGGCACGCCGGCACGGTGAAGGGCGACGGCGAGCTTGAGCGGCGTTTGACCGCCGAACTGCACGATCACGCCGTCGGGCTTTTCTTCCTTCACGATGGCCATCACGTGCTCGAAGGTGAGCGGCTCGAAGTAGAGACGGTCGCTCGTGTCGTAGTCCGTGCTTACCGTTTCAGGGTTGCAGTTGACCATGATCGTTTCGAAGCCCAGCTCCTTCAACGCGAACGCCGCGTGCACGCAGCAGTAATCGAACTCGATGCCCTGGCCGATGCGGTTCGGTCCCCCGCCAAGGATCATGATCTTCTTCTGGTCCGTTGGTTCGGACTCGGACGCGCGCCCCCACGTGCTGTAGAGGTAAGGCGTATGCGCCACGAACTCAGCCGCGCACGTGTCAACGCGCGCAAAAATGCGGCCCACCCCTTCGTCCGTGCGCTTCGCCAGCACGGCTTCTTCGGTCGTGTTGCACAGCCGGGCGATCGTCTGATCCGAGAGACCGGCCGTCTTCGCCGCACGCAGCCCGCCCTCGATGCCTTCCGCCGCCAGCCGTCGTTCTTCGCGAACGATCGCCGCGAACTGCGTAAGGAACCACGGGTCGATGGCTGTCGCTTCGTGCAGCTCCTCGACGCTGACGCCGACGCGCAGGGCGTCGAAGATCGCCCAGAAGCGATCGGCGAGGGGCGTCTGAACGAGCTCGAGCAGCGCCTCGCGCAGCTCGTCGTCCGTCGCCGGCGGAAGGTCCGTCACCGTTCGCGCGACGCTGGCTTCGTTCGTTTCGATGAGCCGGCGAACACGTGCCGATTCATCCCGGTAGTCGAGGGACTGTCGGCGGCTCTCTACGCCGTCGCGGCCGATTTCTAGCGACTGGGCGGCCTTTAGAAACGATTCGCGAAATGTTCGCCCGATGGCCATCGCTTCACCGACGGACTTCATTTGGGTCGTGAGTCGAGGGTCAGCACCCGCAAACTTCTCGAAGGCAAAGCGCGGCCACTTCGTCACGACATAGTCGATGGTTGGCTCAAATGCCGCGCTCGTGCCTGTGATATCGTTGCGAAGTTCGTCGAGGGTGTAGCCCACAGCCAGTTTCGCCGCGACCTTTGCGATCGGGTAGCCCGTGGCCTTTGAGGCGAGCGCGGACGAACGCGACACACGCGGGTTCATCTCGATAACGATGAGCCGACCGTCCTTCGGGTTGACGGCAAACTGGATGTTGCTCCCGCCCGTTTCGACGCCGATCTCCGTGATGATCTTTCGCGCCGCATCGCGCATGCGCTGGTACTCACGGTCCGTAAGCGTCATCGCTGGCGCCACGGTCACCGAGTCGCCCGTGTGCACGCCCATCGGATCGATGTTCTCGATGGTGCAGATCACGGCGAAGTTGTCTGCGCGGTCGCGGATCACTTCGAGCTCGAACTCTTTCCAGCCGAGGAGCGACTCTTCCACGAGGCACTCGTGCACCGGGCTTTGCGAAAACGCCCAGCGGATCGCCGCATCGAACTCGACGTCGTTGTACGCCACGCCGCCGCCGCTTCCGCCCATCGTGAGGGACGGGCGAAGGATGACGGGAAAGCCGATCTTCTTGGCGGCCTCGTGCGCGTCTTCGAGCGTGCGCACCGTAAACGCGCGGGCGCTTCCGAGGCCGATCTTGTCCATGGCGGCTTTGAACGCTTCGCGCTCTTCGGCCTTTCGAATCGCTTCGACGCTCGCGCCGATGAGCTCGCACCCCAGCCGCTTGAGCGCGCCGCTCTCCTCGAGAGCCAGGGCAAGGTTGAGGGCCGTCTGACCTCCCAAGGTCGGGAGAACCGCCTCGGGCTTCTCGCGGGCGATGATCGCTTCCACCACCTCCGGCGTTAGCGGCTCCACATAGGTTCGATCCGCAAACTCCGGATCCGTCATGATCGTCGCCGGGTTCGAGTTCACGAGCACCACCCGGTAGCCCTCTTCTCGCAGGGCCTTGGCGCCCTGCGTGCCCGAATAGTCGAACTCGCAGGCCTGCCCGATCACAATGGGCCCGGACCCGATGAGAAGAATCGTCTCGAGGTCTTTCCGGCGCGGCATCGGGCCCTCGGCTATCAGAGGCGCGGACGCGAAGCAAGGGAGGAGGCAAGCGAGCCCTCGAGAGAAAGCGTTCGGCCCTCTCCTTCCGCGTCGTCCTCGGCAAAGGCGATTCGAACCAGGAGGTCCGGGTTGCCCAGGCGCCCCACGAAGCGCTCGCCCCATTCGACGATCCGGAGCCAGCCCTCCGGCTCGTCCAAAATGCCCACATCGTCTAGCTCGTCCTCGCTCCCCAATCGGTAGAGGTCCGCATGGAGGAGCGGCGGTGAACCCTCGGGGTATTCGTGCATCAGTGCAAAGGTCGGGCTGGCGACGGCGACGCTCTCGGGGACCCCTAGGGCATAGGCGAGCGCGGCCGCCAGAAACGTCTTTCCGGCGCCAAGCTCGCCCTCAAGCATTACGAGCTGGCCAGCCTTGACCACCGACGCCAGCTCCGCCGCGAACCCCAACATGGCCGATTCATTTTCGATCACACGCTCCACGCGTGCTCTATGGACCAGCCTGGGCGCTTCGGCGAGGCGGGCATCGACGTTCAATGGTACGAAGGCCCATGGTGCGAGCGACGGCCATCGCCCTCTGGGCCCTTGCCTTCGCGGCTGCGGCCAAGGCGCAAACGGAGGCAAGGGCGGACGGCGAGCTGCACGCGGCAGTACCGTCGCCGGCGAGCGAACACACACCGCCCGCCCGGCCTCGCTACGAGCTTTATGCGCGGCTCGACCCGACGAGCCACGATGTGCACGGCAAGGTGCGCATCGAGGTGCAGGCTCCCGCGGCGATGGACGTGCTCGAGCTTCACACGTACCTGAACGCCTTTGCGAGCGACGAAACGGTGTTCATGCGGGAGTCCGGTGGCCAACTGCGAGGCGACCGAATGGCGGGCCGAGGATCGATCGAACTGAGCTCGCTAAGCGTGCGCACGGGCGGCGAACCGATCGCTTTCGAGCGCACGGACGAAGTGATCGAAAACGATCGAACCCAGTTGCGCCTTCGCCTCGCTCGCGCCGTTCAGCGGAACGAACGCTTCGTCGTCGAGTGCGCGTTTATCAGCCACCTGCCGCCGGTCTTTGCTCGCAGCGGTCACTACGGCGATTTTCACATGGTTGCGCAGTGGTTTCCGAAACTCGCTTTCCTGCGTGAGGACGGTTCGTTTCGCACCTACCCGTATCACGGGCACGGCGAGTTCTTCGCCAACTTTGCCGACTACCATCTCGTCGTGGACGCGCCGGCGAACTACGACGTGGGCGCCACCCATGGCCGGATTCGCACGGACGAACGCGGTAGGGGCGCTCTTCCCACGGCCTTCGTGCGCCGCCTCGCGCCCGACGAAGTCGCGGGACGGCGCCACACATTCTACGCCGAACGGGTGCACGACGCAGCCTTCGCTGCCGCACCGAACTTCGTCGAGTACGAAGCAAATGCGGCCGGCGTCGCGCTGCGCGTGCTCGCGCCGATCGGCTACGAAGCCGCGGCGCGCCATCACCTCGCAGTGACGCGCGACGGCCTCGCGTACTTCGGCGAGCACTACGGCGCCTACCCCTACGACTCGCTGACGGTGATCGTTCCCCCGTCCGGCGCATCGGGCGCCGCGGGCATGGAGTACCCAACGCTCTTTGTCACCGCCGGACCGCCTTGGCGTATGCGGGGCGCCATGGCCTCGATGGTAGCCGTACCCATGGCGCTGCACACGCACGTCACGATTCACGAGCTCGGCCATCAATGGTTTCAGGGTTTGGTGGCAAGCGATGAAGTGCAATGGCCCATGCTGGACGAAGGCATCACCGAATGGGTCACCGTCGACTACCTTCAAGAGCGCTTCGGGCCCGCGTCGGCGGGACGTTTCTTTGGCCTTCAGGCCACGGCCGGCGACATCGAACGGCTTCTCGCGTACGCGCGCTCGAATCCTCCGCCGCCCGGTCAGCCG
>JBCCRV010000231.1:0-9818 GCA_039201085.1 Myxococcota bacterium
CCGACGGGGGCTTTTGTGGCCTCGTCCAACCGAATCGCCTGAGAAACGTCGATGGCTCGAAAGATCGAAAAAAGCCTAGCTTTTGCAATTTTCGGGCACTAAAAGTCAGCAAAATCCGGAACCTTAGTTCGCACAACGTACTACGTTGGTGGCATCAGTAGGTACGTGTAGGAATACGCGCATATGACGTTACAGCGCGCGGGCGCCGACCGCCGCATACCTGAGGCATGAAGTTCGTCACCGCTCTCCTCGTGGGTTTCGCCATCACCGTCGGTGTGCAGCATCTCCGTCCCGAGCCGGTCTGCCGAGCGCCCGCGGGCTACGCCCAGACGTTGACGGACCGGGCCGCGTCCGCACGGTCGAATGGATGGATTTCGCGGACCTTTGGCAAGCGCTCGAATGAAGAGCGCAGCGAGGACCGCTAGCGGACCCGATCGGAAGCGGAAGCGTGTTGACGGAGTGGGCGCGCTCGACGCAGAACGCCCGACGCGGGACGCTCGACGCAGAGGAGCAGGACGCTCGACGCAGGACGCTCGACGCAGGACGCTCGACGCACAGAGCCGGACGCTCGACGCAGAATGCACGACGCTCGACTCAGAACGCGCGGAGCACGACGCTCGGAGCAAGACGCAAAACGCAGAACGCTCGACGCATACAGCAGGACGCAAAACGCAGAACGCTCGACGCACACAGCAGGACGCAGGACGCGCAGAGCAGGACGCAGGACGCGCAGAGCAGGACGCTCGACGCGCAGAGCAGGACGCAGGACGCGCAGAGCAGGACGCTCGACGCGCAGAGCAGAGCGCTCGACGCGCAGAGCAGAACGCTCGACGCACGGAGCAGGGCGCTCGACGCAGGAGAGCTGGACGCTCAAGGCAGGACGCACGCAGCACGACGCTCGACGCACACGGCACCGAGCAGGACGCTTGGGGCTCGACGCTCGATACAGAACGCTTGGAGCATGACGCAGGGTGCAGGACGTAGGACGCCCGCCCACGCGGGGATGGATGACGAGGCGCCTTCGTGCGCGTGGGTCTACCCGTCCGACTCGACTTCATCGCCGCGTGAGTGGCGCTTGAAAACGCACTTTTCACGACTCGCGCAATCCTAGTTACCGCGCCGATGCGATTTGATTCGCATGGTTCATCGCATGGAGTCATTCGCCCTGTGCATCGCGATTGGTCTGGCGCTCGCCACGTTTGCCAGCATGAGCCAGCCCAAGACGCACCCCGCAAACCTCAACGCGCGCGAGTCTGGCCGCGGCCCGCTCAAGCTGCTCGCCCTGCTGGTCGTGATCGGCATTGCCGCGACGGCGGCGATGAAGCTCTCGCCCTCGTCCGCAGCCGCCCTCGAAACGATGGTGCGCTTCGTTCAGGGTTAAGCGACGTCTGCAGAGCGCGCCTTTGACGCGCTTTTTCGCAGCGCGAAGGGTGAAACGGCGTTCGACGCTCGACACCGGACGCTCCACGCAGAACGCTCGACGCAGAACGCAGGACGCTCGACGCAGAACGCAGAACGCAGGACGCAGAACGCAGAACGCTCGACGCACAGAGCAGGACGCTCGACGCAGAACGCTCGACGCACACAGCAGGACGCTCGACGCACAGAGCAGAACGCTCGATGCACAGAGCACGACGCACGACGCAGAACGCTCGACGCACAGAGCATGACGCTCGAAGCGAGATGCTCGACCTTCATGATTGGCCCCGATCGCCGAGCGATGTGCAGACGCTTCCGGCCTGCTGCTGTGTCCAACTTCGGGCGTGCGACCCGGGAGAGGGCGTCCGGCGTTCTGCTCTGTGCCTCTGCGCCGTGCGTTTGCTCCGTGCGTCGGGCGTTCCGCGTCGTGCGTCGAGCGTCGGGCTCCGAACGTCCTACTCGCTGCTCCCGACTCCCCGCGTCCTGCGTCGGGCTCCGAGCGTTCTGCTGTCTGCGTCGAGCGTCGGGCGTCCTGCTCTGTGCGTCGAGCGTCGGGCGTCCTGCTCGGTGCGTCGTGCTCTGTGCGCCGTGCGTCGTGCGTTCTGCGTCGCGCTTCCGGCTGCGAGCGTTCCGCGTCCGGCGCGCCCCGCGTTCTCCCGGCCAGGGTGGATCCGGACCCCTATCGCCAAATCACGATCTAGGGCAGGGGCACTGCTTTGCGGGGCAAGGTAGGGAAGCGCTTAGTCGGCACTGCGGCTTATTCGGCCGGCGCTTCTTGCCCTTCGAGTTCGCCGCGCTCGGCCTTGCTGATCCACTTTTCGACTTCGTCCTTCACGTAGCCCAGGGCGAGCTTCTTGAAGGGACGAAAGAGCAGCGGCACTTCCATGCCCATGACGATCTTGCCCGGCTGTAGGTCGAGGCTCGCTTCGACGGTGATCTTCTTCACCGTGAAGGCCACATCGCAGTGCGTATCGCTCGTCCACGTGGCCGTGGGGTTGTATTCGGCGAAGCGCTCCCGGTAGGACTCGTAGGCCTTGTCCGCCGCAAGCTTCGCGGTTGGAATGTCGAGCGTATGGGGTACGACGTGCTCCATAGTTTGCTCGAGTACCACATATGGAGGTCCTGCGACAAAGGTCTGTAAGCGCAGACGGTTCGCCCGTTCTTCGGGGAATCCTTAGGGTTCTGGACCCAATGCCATTTCACTTAGTGGCTCAAGGGACTGAAAGCGTTGGCGTGAGCGCGGAGAGTGGGCGTGAGCGCGAAGAGTGGGCGTGAGCGCGAAGAGTGGGCGAGCGTGTAGTGGGCCGCGTGACGCTTATCCGCAGCATTCCAAACGCATCACACCTCACGCTTTCAACTTCACGCTTCACTCCCCACACCCACCCGTCACCCGACACCCAGAGCGACACGGCTCACCCCCTTTGGGCCACTAAGTGAATGGCATGGGTCGCCAAGTGAGAGCGTTGGTTGCAGGCCACGAACAAGCGACCTTTTTCAAAGGTCTGCTTGTTCGTGGGCGGCTCAGGTGCGTTCGGCGCGACCGAGCCGGCGCCACGCACTGCGAATGCGCGCCTGCCGCGCGCCCCTGGCGAGGCCAAGGAGCGGCTTGTCCCGCTCAAAGCGCTGCCGCGTGAGCGGCTCCACGCTGGCCCAAGGAAGCTCGTCGATCAGCCGGTTCATCGCGCGAAGCACGCCCTGCGTGGCGACGTGCACCGGCGCTTCCAGGGGCGCCGCCAGCGCCAGCGGATAGAGCGCCGCCGCGAGGGCAGCGATGTTCTCAAGTTCGTTCGGTCCCCATCCCGCAAGGCGGCCGATTCGCATCAGGTGCCCCAGCGTGGCCGCGCATACGTGCAGATCTTCGGCCGTGCGAAAGGGCTTGACGTAGTCGTCGTAGCCGTCGCCTTCGAGCATTTCGTCCTGGCCGAATCGCACGCCCCGAAGCTCCAGCGTGCTCGCGCCGATCTCCGGCGCGAAGGGCGCCACGCGCCCAACCTGCTGGACGAGGCCTGCGCGATCGCGCGGAAGGCGCGCGACGCGCAGCTTTCGCCGCTCGTGATCGTCGCGGCCGATCGTGCCGACGATGAGCAGCTCTTCGGCGCCCTCGCCCATCGTCACAAAACTCTTCTGGCCCTCCGCCGTGTAGCCTTCGCCATCGAAGGTGAAGCGGGTTTCCACGGCTTCCGCCGACGCGCCGCCGGACTCGGTGACGCAGAAGGCGGCGCGCACGCCGCGCAGCGTCGGCACGAGCGAGCCGATCGCTTCTTCGTACCCGCTCAAAAAGGCGTAGCCGAGCCGGTCGCTGTGAAAGCCGCCGACGAACGCTCGGCTCGCGCTGGTCTGGTACGGCTCGCAGGCCTTGAGGTGACTCGTCCACCACGCGTCGAGGTCCGCAAACGAACTGACGCGAGGCGCCCTCCCCGCGAGATGGCGAAGCACGTCGACGAGTTCGCTGCCCACGCTACTTCTTCGGGCCGTCGCGACGCGGACGGCGGTTGGCGGCCAGCACCTTCTTTCGAACGCGCACCGCGTCGGGCGTGATTTCGACGAGCTCATCCTGGTCGATCCACTCCATGGCGGATTCGATGGTCAGCGTCTTCGGCGTCGACAGGATCGTGTTCTCATCCTTGCCGGCGGCGCGCACGTTCGTGAGCTTCTTTTCGCGCACGGCGTTGACGTCGAGGTCGTTCGGCCGGCTGTGCTCGCCAATGATCATGCCTTCGTACACTTGCTCGCTCGACCCAATGAAGAGCACGCCGCGGGGCTGAAGATTAAACAGCGCGTAGGGCGTGGTCTGGCCTTTTCGATCGGCGACGATCGCGCCGTTTTTTCGACGGAGCATCGGACCCGCGTAGGGCATCCAGCCGCCGTGAAGGGTGTTCAAGAGCCCCGTGCCGCGCGTTTCCGTCAGAAAGAGCGTGCGAAAGCCGATCAATCCCCGGCTCGGCACCTGAAACTCGATCCGTGCGCGACCAAAGCCAAGGTTGTTCATGCCCGTCATCTGTCCGCGCCGTTCACCCAGGGCCTTCGTGACCGCGCCCACGTGCGCTTCGTCCACGTCCACGACCACGTTTTCCAAGGGTTCGTGCGGCTTGCCGTCGATGTCCTTGACGACCACCTCGGGCATCGAAAGGGCGAGTTCGTAGCCCTCGCGGCGCATCGTTTCGGCGAGGATCGAAAGCATGAGCTCACCGCGCCCAAACACGTTGAAGCTCTCCGGATCTTCCGTGTCTTCCACGCGAAGGGCGATGTTTCGCTGCCCTTCTTTGTGAAGGCGCTCGCGCACCTGGCGGCTCGTGACGAACTTGCCGCTGAGGCCCGCCAGCGGCGAGGTGTTGATCGAAAAGCGCACCTTGATGGTGGGCTCGTCCACCACGATGCGCGGAAGGGGCTCCGCCACGCGGTCCGTGCCCGTGAGCGTGTCGCCGATGACGACCTCATCGATGCCGCTCACGGCCACGATGTCGCCCGCGACGGCTTCGTCGATGCGCACGCGCTCCATCTTCTCGAAGCCCCAGAGCGTGCCGATCTCATGCTGCGAGCTCGCGCCTTCGGGCCCGAGCAAGGTCACGCGCTGGCGGTGCTTTACGCTGCCGCCGCGCACGCGGCCAATGGCCAGACGGCCGACGTAGTCGTCATGCAGCGTGTTGTGGACCAGCAGCTGGAGCGCGCCGTCTGCATCGTCCTTTGGCGGCGGGACCTGCGACACGATCGCCTCGAAGAGCGCCGAGAGATCGCTCGCCTCTTCATCGAGGCTGTTCTTCGCGATGCCGTCCTTACCGATGGCGTAGATCGCCTGGAAGTCGGCCTGCTCGTCGCTCGCGCCGAGATCGCAGAAGAGATCGAAGACCTCGTTCAACGCTTCGTCGGGCCGGGCGTCCTTGCGGTCGATCTTGTTCACGACGACCAGCACGGTCATGCCCAGCTCGATGCACTTGCCGAGCACGAAGCGCGTCTGCGGCAGCGCGCCTTCGGCAGCGTCGACGAGCAGGAGCGCCCCGTCCGCCATACGCAACGTACGCTCCACTTCGCCGCCGAAGTCAGCGTGGCCAGGCGTGTCGATGATGTTGATCTTGTAGTCGTTCCACCGAACGGACGCGTGCTTGGCGAGAATCGTGATGCCCCGTTCGCGCTCGAGGTCGTTCGAGTCGAGAACGCGATCCTGCACGGCCTCGTTGTCTCGAAAGACGCCCGTTTGGCGGAGCATGGCGTCGACGAGGGTCGTCTTACCGTGGTCGACGTGCGCGATGATCGCGATATTGCGCAGTTTTTCGCGCGGGCTTTCGGTGGACATGGCGGCCGGCTCCTAGCATGGCGCCGATCGCCCGTCACGTGCCGGATGCGTGCCGCGCCGGTTAACGACCGGGGATGGTGCGATCTTCGCCTGTCTGAGGCGCCAGCGACTCGAGGTTGTGCCGAAGGGCCCTCAGGATCGTGGCCTCGTCGTCGCCGCTGAGCCCGAGGAGCTGGCGCCCCGCCGCCGCCACCTCAAAGGCTGCCGTCAAATCGATGGGCTCCAGATCGATGCCTTCCCGTTCCACGAGGGAGTTTGCGTAGCGAACGATGTTGGCGAGACTGCCTCGCCCGCCGGGAAGGTAGGCCATTTGACCGATCGCGGAGCGAACCGGCCCGGGCAACCCCCACCGTTCGCTCAACAGCTGGCCAACGGGCGCGTGGGCCCGCTGAACCACCCGCCGCCATACGCCGTCGTCGAGCCGCCCGGCGGCGCCGATGCGCTCCAGCTCAAGAAGAAAGCCGCCGACAACGGGCTTGCCGACGTCGTGCAGCAACCCCGCCAGATACGCCGCATCGTCGTCGCCACCCACCAGCGCGGCGGTGGCGCGCGCAATGTTGCCCACGGCCACCCCGTGGCACCAAATCTGCCGAAACGCATCGTTGATGCGCGGATGGTTCGAACGAAAGACGCTGCGTGCCGCGAGCTGCATCAGCACTTCGCGGAGCGGGTCAACGCCAAACCGCGGAAGCGCCTGCCGGATCGACGTGATGTTGCGCCCGCCGTAGGTGGGGCTGCTTGCGACACGCAGGAGATGGCCGGCGATCAGCGGGTCGCGCTCAATAAGCACGGCAACGCGCGCAAAGTCCACCGGAGGCTGAAGCAGGGCGAGCGCGCGCGTGGCCGTTTCTGGCATCGACGGCAGGCGTAGGTCGCCACGGGCGATGCGCTTGTGCATCAGATCTTCGAGCTTCGCTGCGATCATCGCGCTCGGATCGGACACCGGGACCGGCGTCGCCTTTTTGGCCGGCTCGCAGAGCGCCTTGAAGAAATCGGTGGCCGTATCGAAGCGATCGCTCGGCTCCTTCTCCAGTCCACGAAGGAGCGCGCCTGTGACGTTGGCCGGCAGGTCTCCGGGCGGCGCCGGCGGCGGCTGTCGCACGTGGCAGAGCACGTAGCCGCCGAAGGACTCGGCGGTAAACGGCGGCTGTCCCGTGACCATCTCGTAGGTAACCGCCGCCAGGCTGTAGAGATCGCTCGCCGGGCCGAGGTTTTTATCGCCAATGCACTGCTCGGGGCTCATGTACGCGGGCGTTCCGAGCACCGTGCCGGTCTGCGTGCGGTTGCGGGTGCGTAGGCCTTCGCCGAGCTTCGCAATGCCGAAGTCGAGGACCTTCGCTCCGTCCGGGGTGAGAAAGATGTTCTCGGGCTTGAGGTCGCGGTGCACCACGCTTCGGCGATGGCTGGCGTCGAGCGCCGCCGCGATGTCGCGGACCAGGCCCCGCACGTCCGCGAGCGGAAACTTGCCCTCCCGTTCGAGCCGTTCGGCGAGCGTTTCCCCTTCGAGAAGCTCCATGATGAGGTAGTGGCGACCCGACTCTTCGCCAAAGCGATGGATCGTCACGATGTTTGGATGGGCGATCGCCGCCACGGCCCGCGCTTCGTCGAAGAAGCGCGCGACGATGCTCGGATCGACCGAAAGGCTCGGCTCCAGCACCTTGATAGCCACGCGCGAATCGCCACCGCCGGGCGGGCTGCCCTCGCCGGCCCACTCGCCGAAATAGACAGTTCCCATGCCGCCCACGCCTAGCTCCGTAACGAGGCGATACCCCGCGATATGCGCGCCCCGAAGGGACTCCATCGCGGGAGCCGATAGCGCAGCACTGCTCACCTACAGCACGAACGGCCGTCTTCAGCGAATCATGAGGCCTTAGGCGCTATTCGCGGGCATTCACGCCGTTCCCCCTCACCTCACGGGCGGCGCAGCCAACAAATGCACCCCATAAACCGCTGAGTTGCTGGTTCGTCCTGAGTCTCGCATTCCGTCGTCTCAGGTACGACCTGGTCACACGACTCGATCGCCACCACCGGGTTCCGGCCAAGCCCCTTGAAGCATTGGTACTCCGCCCTGCCAGGGTCGCGGACCTCGTCGAGGGACGCGTCGCAGAACCACTCGCCGCTTGCCTCCCCCGCACATACCTCGTCGCAAGTTGACTCACCTTCTTCCGCGCGGACATCGCCCAGCCTACAGATTCCGTTTTGACAGTTGTTGCCCGGGCACGACCAATCACAGGCCCCACAGTTTCGACGGTCGCGACGCGCGTCGACGCAAGCGCCACCGCACGCGAGTCCTCCTTCAAAGCCGCATTGCAATACGATCTCAAAGCTGCGTTCTACCTGCTGGCCGCCACCGTCAAAGAAGCGCGCGATGAGTGAGCGCCGCAGCCCCGTCTCGGGTTGCTGCGAGATCGTTTCGACTGCGTTTGCATCACTCCATGTGAGCGTGACCTCGTAGGCGCCTTCACCGGCGGTCGTGGCGAACGTCCCGTAGGCACGATCCTCCGTGTCAAGGAGCGTCCCGCCGATGACGTCGTCGACGCCGTCCGGGTCCGTGAGTACCACGGAGATTCGGATCGGCTGGGCCGGCGTTAGCACCGTGGACGACGTGGCGAAGGACAGGATCACCGGAGCTGTCGCGGAGGTCGGTTGACATCGTCCGTCGACGCATGCCGCTGCACCGCACCCACCGCAAGACTGACCACAAAGTGGGTCCGGCCCGCACTCGATACCGGCGCAGCTCGGGGTGCACGCGCTCCCATCCACGCCTCCGGTGTCGCGTGCGGCGTCGAGGGCGGAGCCATCTGACGTTCCTCCATCGACGGGGCCTTGCCCACAAGCGCAGGCGCGAAACTCGCCAGCGGTACACGTCTGTGCGGATGCCTCCCCCGACGGGCATACGCATGGAAGAGTGGCTCCTTCAACGCAGGGCGTTTGGCCCGTGGAGCAGCCCACGTGTAGACACAACACAAGTCCGGCGAATCGCAGTCTCATTCGCGCAGCGTACCAATGCCTTATCCTATATCAACCTTCGCGTCGTAGCCCTACCTAGGCTCCGCCGCGAATGAGCCTGAGCGAGCGCGCGGGCGAATGGGCGGCAACGTGGCCGCTTTCTTCGGCGACGTACACCCAGCCGCGCTCGTCGACGCGCAGGCGATCGGGCACGAGCTCACCGTCGAGGGCCCCGAGCACGGCGCCGTCCGCCGGGCGGACCACGTAAACGTCGCCCGCGGGGACAAAGAGCGCGCCGCCGCGCAGCACGGGCTCGAGGCAGCGGGGAACTTCGTCGCCGATCGGATCGCCGAGAAGCTCGGTCCAGCGCGGACCGCCCGTGGCGAGCTCCGTGCCCGCAATGCCGCCGCCGGGCGTATTGGTGACGAGCAGGTCGTCGACGACGAGCGCCGAGGCGCCGATCGAAAGGCCCGGGTCGGCAACGTCGAAGCGCACTTCTCCGGCTTCGTCGACGGCGATCAGCCGTTCGTCGCCCAGGGTGAGCAAGGCCACGTCGCCGGCGCCGACGGGGGCAGCTCCGGGGGCTTCGCCCAGGCTCAAGCGAAAACGCTCCTGACCGGAGTAGAGGTCGATGCCGTAGACCTGGCCACGGCGTCCATCGGTCACGGCGATCGCGAGCGGTCGCTGTCGGCCGATCACGGCGGGCGCGTGGCTGAAGCGTCCGCGCACCGCAAAGCGCCAGAGGTCCTCGCCCGTGACACCGTCGATGGCGTGCACGGCGCTTCCGTCCGTCAACAGGAGCAAGCGCCCCGCGCGGGTCAGCTCGATGGCGCCTCCGCGCGCGCGAACGCGCCAGTTCGGTTGGCCCGTGCGCAGGTCGTAGGCGCTGAGCCCTTCCGTGTCCAAGATGGCGACGGACCGTGAACCCGCCGCCGAGAGCTGCACGGAACGCACGCCGGCGCCGCCGGTGATGCGGGTGGTGGCAAAGGCTTCGCCGTCTTCCACGCTGCAGAACTCGACCCCGCCCTCCTCGTCGATGCGCAGGAGCGTTGCGCCCGCCATCGATGCGCGGGCGGCGCCTTCGCGTGCCCAAAGCACGTCGCCAGTGTTTCGATCCACGGCCACGCAGTGAGCCCGCCCGCCCAGCACGATCCGGTCG
>JBCCRV010000232.1:0-9770 GCA_039201085.1 Myxococcota bacterium
CCACGCTCGCCAAACGCATCGCAGATCGCGCTTCGCAGCGCTTTGCTGCCGTCGATGACGAAGAGGTACTCCTTCGCCGGATCGACGCCGCGTTCGATGAGGTCGGCGAGGAGCGCGCGGCACACCACCTTATTCTCCGTAGCCCCGTCCCATAGGCCCAAAACATGTTTCGTGCCCTCGAACGTGATGCCGATCGCAATCACAAGCACGCGCTCTGCGATGCGAATGCCGTCGAGCATCATCACACCAAGATCAAGGTCGTGCAGGTCCCGGCTCATGAGCTCACCGAGTTGCGCCTCCGTCATCGCTTTGAAGCGACGGCTGACGGCGCTTCGGCTCGTTCCGCGGCTCTTAGCGGCCTCGCCGATCCCCTCCAGCGAGCGGTCATATTTACGCGTCGAGACCCCGATCATCATCTGCTCCAAGGCACGCTCACAAAGCGGGTCCTGGTTCTTGAACTCCTCCCACGTCGGCAACTGCACTTCACCGTTTTCATCGCGGGCGCGAGGACGCCGAACCTGAACACGGCGCCCTCCCATCGATAGCTCCCCAGGGGCGCTTCCCGCTCGCTTCGCACTCATTCGCCGGCCTCGCTCGTAGGCACGGCCGCAAAGGGCGGCGCGATCTTCCTCCAGCATCCTCATCAGCGCTTGCAGCCCCTCGGCGATCACAAGCTCCTGGAGCTCCCGGCGAACAAACGCCGTCAGCCCTCCCGTCAGTACGGCGATCGCCGCTTCCTTCTTCGAGATCTTCCTGTCAGTCTTCTTCATGGCGGTTTTCCTTTCTCAGACAGCCCGAGCATGAGCCCGGGTGAAAGGAACCGCCTCTTCAAATTTCAACAGATTTCGGGACTACGCCTCCCGCGCTCCAGCACATCGCCATTCAGCAAATCCACGGTGGCCACCGTCGACTGCAGCAAGTCCGGAACGGCGGCCGTGAGCCGGGCCACCCGCGTAAACGGCGTCACCCCAGCCGAGCTGTCCTTCCAAACCAGCCGTGAGCCGCCGACCAAGTACTGCGTCTCCGCACCCAGCGCGACAGAGGCCTGATAGCTCAGCGCCCCGGTCGTCAAACCGACCCAAGCATCAACCAAGGGGCTGTCGTACTTGGGGACAGTCTTATTGATTAAAGGTAAACCCTATGATTCCTATCGCGCCCAGCGGTTCTCGGCGGTCTCGACGTATCACCGTTCGGCCGACACGGCGAACGTTCCGCGGTCGGATGCTCGCCGCGTCGCAGGACCGAAACCGACGCCCACCGAGGCTCACGATGTGCAGCGCACCACTATTGACGCTCCGTTGGCGCGTCCGGGCAAGTTACTCCCTGTTGCGCGCCGTCGATGGCTACTCCGGCACCGATCCAACTCACTGCAGTCTGAAACGCGCTCGCCGACTTGCCTCTTCATGTTTCCAAGGCAGCATGCTGATCGACAATGGGTTCAGTCGACGATTCGAACGAAGGCGTACGGCGGTTGGCGAAACTGGAAGAATACCGAGGCGAGCGTCGCACGCGGCGCGAATGGGCGGAGCACTTCAAGATGCACTACCGCGAGCTGATGAGGGCGCTCGCCCGCGGGTACTCATATGCCGAAATCGAGGCGCGGCTTCACCTTACGGAAGACGAAAATGCGCATCGTGCGCAAGTGGCGTGGACGATGGAGGAATATGAACAGGCGAGGTCTCGTATCGAGCGTGGTGAGGACATCGCGGAAATTGCTTGGAGTCTGGGCCGAACGCGCGTTGCTATCCGAGCACGTTTTGAAGAAGGCAAAATGACACCGAATCCGAAGGATCCATCACGAACGCGACGGCGTTCACTCTCGGTCGCACTTACCGACGAGGAGCACCGGCGAGTTCGAGCTGCCGCAAAATCGGCAGGGAAGTCCATCTCCGCCTTCGTCCGCGACGCACTCGCTTTGGCAGGTGCGCTCGAGTCGAGCGACTAAACCCCATTGTTCTCTTACGTCTGTCCGGGCAATCGAACTACGCAAGCCCGGCCGGCGGTGCGCATGGGCTAGGTGCGGACTACCAAGATACCGGTACCATCCATCGGCCAGCCAAAGCGCGAAAAGCAAACCGCGCTAGCCGCGTGAACGCCTGCGCATGAGCAGGAGGCCGAAGCCGAGAAACCACATCGAGCCGGCGTCGTGGGCTGCGCAGCTGCCTTCAAGCGTTTCGCCGCCTTCGGCGGGCGAGGTGGGCGGACGCGTGAACGCATCGGCGGCGGGTTCGCCCGCGTCCGGCAAGGGCGCGCCGGCATCGGGTGGAACGGGCGGGCCGCCCGCGTCGATCGTGCCCGTGTCCATCGCCGCTGCGTCGCTGCCGGCGTCTTCCACGCCCGCGTCGACGGCACCTCCATCGTCGGCTCCCGCGTCCGCAACAACGCCTGCGTCGGCCATCCCGGCGTCCGGCGTGACCCCTGCATCCGTGACGACGGGCGGCGCGCTCGAAAATGCACCGACGCGGCTGCTGGCGATGACCACGTTGTCGAAGTCCACGTACATGTCCTCCGGCGGCACCCACGAGCCGCCGTAGTAGATGTTGAACCAGAAACGCTCGATGCGAAGGTCGTCCGTGTCGCGAAAGCGAAAGTCTGTGCGATCGTAGGCGAGCTCGCCGTCGATCCAACCGCGGAGCACGCCGTCGTTTTCGCCGGGGGTGTTCAGGCGAACGTACCCCTCCACCTGCACCCACTCGCTGCGCCCCACGACGTTCCCCGGACGCATCACGTCCCACACGATGCGGTCGCCGTACTGGCCTTCCTGATCGACGTGGTAGGTGTAGTTGCCGATGCGAACGTACCCCTCACTGCCGGGGAACTCCCGTTCGCTTCGCGGAAGCGGATGAAAGATCCCACGCGCGCTCCAGCCGTTGCGACCGTTCGACGTTCGGCCGCCGTAGCCGGCGCGGCCGTAGGTACCGACGAGCCCGGGCAGCTTGCCGTTTCCCACCGCGTTCCACGTGGGCCCAAAGCGGACCGCGTAGCGGTAATACATTTCGAGCGGTTCGCCCCCGTGGTCGCGGAAGGCGTACTCAAAGCTTGCGCCGTAGTGATCGCCTCGGGGGAGATGCACGCGAAGGCACTGCTCACCGTCGAAACAGTCGTCGTTGGTCAGCTCAAGATGGTTCTGACGTTCCGGCCCCGGCAGGTTCGCGTAGCCCCAATCTTCGTACCAGTCGGCGCGTTCGAAGTCGCTCTGAAGCAGCACGTCGTCCCGACCCTCGAGGCCGGCTTCCTGGGCGTAGGCAGGAGCGGCAAGGCTCAAACAAGCGAGCGCGAAGACGCGGGCGGACTTCGCAGGACCGGCTTTCACTAGGGGTTTGCAGGGCATGGGTGAACGCTAGCCCGCTCGCGCAACGCCGACCGTTACGGCCGCTTCCTGCATTTCTTGTCGTTGCCGTAACCGGCGCTCTGCGATAGGTCGAAGCCATGGCACGTTCGATACGGCTGGAGGTGGCGGGCCTCACGATCACCCGCGGCTACGACGGCCTGCTTCGGGGCGATCCGGAACCGGTCATCCTACTGGCGTCCTACGCGCCGGAAGGCGACCGGCTCGTCGCAACGATGCGTCTGTCGTTTGCAGCGCGGGGTCCGTTCCCAGTCACGCTCGAATGGCCCGGCGACCGCCGAACCGATGTCCCCCTTGAAGACGGCACGGGTCTGCCTGTCCCGGAAGGCGGCATCGTGCTGGCCGTCGCGATGGAAGAGGACAGCGGCGACGACGTCGCGCGCATCGCGCAGGCGCTTACGGAACCGGCCGCTCTTAAGGTGTGGTCGCTGGACGGGGCGAAATCGATACACGCGCTTAGTGGCCTCGACCCCGACTTTGCGTCGCCGAAGCGCGTCGACTTGGAAAACGCGACCGGGGCCCTTTCGCTCAGTTGCCGCTACGACAAGTGGGTGTCCGCCGTCGGCTGGAACGCACCGGGCAGCGCCAGCCTGCGCTTTCGGAGCCGCACGGGCCGGAACGATTGGAGCCTGCAGCTTCGCGCCGACGGGTAGCGCGGTCTGGGGGCACGACGGAGCCGAGGCAAGAATCGGCCTTCACCCCAGTTTTTCCCAAGAACCGCCGGGAAACGGGGCATTGCCTCAAGGCCCCGGGCGCCGTATGACCGCAGCGCGATGAGCACTGCGTCCTTGATTCAAAGCCATCTCAGCCACCTTCGCCAGCTCGAGGCGGAGAGCATTCACATCTTTCGCGAAGCCGCCGCCGAGTTTGAGCGTCCCGTGCTGCTCTACAGCATCGGCAAGGACTCGTCCGTGCTGCTTCGTTTGGCCCAGAAGGCCTTCGCTCCGGCGCCCCTTCCCTTCCCGATGATGCACATCGACACGACGTGGAAGTTCAAGGAGATGATCTCCTTTCGCGACAAAACGGCGAAGGAGCTCGGCATCGACCTGCGCGTACAGACGAACCAGGAAGGCGTCGACGCCGGCGTCACGCCCTTCACGCACGGCTCGAACAAGTACACGACGATCATGAAGACCGTCGCGCTCAAGCAGGGCCTAAACAAGTACGCATTCGACTGTGCCTTTGGAGGCGCGCGCCGCGATGAGGAACGCTCCCGCGCGAAGGAGCGCATGTACTCGTTCCGCGACGCCTACCACCAGTGGGATCCAAAGAATCAGCGACCCGAGCTCTGGAACCTCTACAACGGCAAGATCACGAAGGGCGAAAGCGTTCGCGTGTTCCCGATCAGCAACTGGACCGAGCTCGACGTCTGGCTTTACATCCTCGTCGAGTCGATTCCCGTCGTGCCCCTCTACCTGGCGAAGGAGCGCCCCGTGGTCGAGCGCGAAGGCACGCTCATCATGGTCGACGACGAACGCATGCAGCTTCGCGAAGGCGAAGAGCCCGTGATGAAGAAGGTGCGCTTTCGAACGCTCGGCTGCTACCCGCTCAGCGGGGCCGTGGAGTCGGAGGCGGACACGCTGCCCAAGGTGATTCAGGAAATGCTGCTCAACCGCTTTAGCGAGCGTCAGGGGCGGCTCATCGACTTCGACGAAGACGCGTCGATGGAACGCAAGAAGCGCGAGGGATACTTCTGATGGCGAGCGCAACGAACAACGAATCGACGAACCAGGCAGCAGCCGGCGAAACGAACGCCACGGAGAAGCTAAACAAGCTCGGCGGCGAAGCCGAAGCGGCCTTGCTTCGCGACGACATCGACGCCTACCTCGAGCGCTACCAGTCGAAGGAACTGCTTCGCTTCGTCGCCGTGGGCAGTGTCGACGATGGCAAGTCGACGCTGATCGGTCGCCTTCTGCACGACACGGGCATGGTCTACGAGGACCAGGTCGAAGCCGTGCGAAACGCGACCACGATGGAAGGCGAAGAAATCGACTTTAGCCTCTTCACGGACGGCCTGCGCGCCGAGCGCGAGCAGGGCATCACGATCGACGTCGCCTACCGCTACTTCACGACGGACACGCGCAAGTTCATCATCGCCGATACGCCTGGCCACGTGCAGTACACGTGCAACATGGTCATGGGCGCGTCCACGGCGAACGTGGCGCTGATCTTGATCGACGCGCGCCTCGGCGTGCTTCCCCAATCGCGGCGCCACGGATTCATCGCGAGCCTCCTCGGCATTCCGCACCTCGCCGTCTGCGTGAACAAGATGGACCTCGTCGGCTACGATCAAGCCGTGTACGAGCGCATTTGCGATTCGTTCCGCGAGGCCGCCAAGGAATATCGCTTCCGTGACATCACGTTCTTTCCGGTCAGCGCGCTGAAGGGGTCGAACATCGTGTCGCCCTCGAAGCACACGCCCTGGCACGACGGCCCGAACGTGCTCGAGTACCTCGAAACGGTGCCCATCGCGAACGATCGAAACCTCGAGAACCTTCGCTTTCCCGTGCAGATGGTGCTTCGCCCGAACCTGAACTACCGCGGCTTCGCCGGGCAGGTGGCGAGCGGCACGGTCAAGGTGGGCGACGAGGTCATGTCCCTTCCGAGCGGCAAGACCTCCACGGTGGCCGGCATCGACACGTACACCGGTGAGCTCGAGAGCGCGACGACGCCCGAGTCCGTCGTCGTTCGTCTTGCGGACGAAATCGACGTAAGCCGCGGCGACATGCTCGTGAAGACCTCGGACGTGCCCCGGGTGGCGCGCACCTTCGACGCGCACCTCGTGTGGATGGCGGAAACGCCCCTCGACCCCGCGAAGACGTACATTCTCAAGCACACGACGCAGGAAGTTCGCGTGCAGTTCGATGAGCTCCACTCGAAGAAGGAGATGGAGAACCTCACGGACGTTGACGCGGACGAATTCGCGCTGAACGACATCGGCCGCGTTCGCATCTCCGCGCACCGCGCCCTCTACGTCGACGCATACGAGACGAACCGCGCAACGGGCGCCTTCATCATCATCGACTCGCTCTCGAACAACACCGTCGCCGCGGGCATGATCATCGGCGACGAGGGTGCAACGCAAAACCTCGACGAGGCCATGGCGGAGCTTTCGGCGGGCAGCGGCCTTTCGCCGCGTACGCAGGTAAGCCCGAAGGAGCGCCACGAGCGCATGGGCCAGCGTGGCGCCACGATTTGGCTCACGGGCTTGCCCGGCAGCGGCCGCTGGCCCCTCGCCTACGCCCTTGAACGCCGTCTCTTCGACCTGGGCCGCACGGCGACCGTCGTCGACCCGACGGGCGAAGATTTGCGCTCGATGATCAGCGCCGCGAAGGCCGCGACGGACGCAGGCCTCGTGTGCATCTGCGCCTTCCCGTCCTACCAAAAGGACGAGAGGGACCAGCTGCGCGCGCGCATCGGTGAAGACCGCGTCATGCAGGTCTACGTCAACACGGACATCGAGCTCTGCCGCAAGCGTCGCCCCGACGCGAACTTCGAAGGCTTCGAAACGCCGCAGAACCCGGACCTGACGGTCGCCCTCGATTCGATGCGCATCGACGCCGCCGTGAAGTTCATCGTCGAAGAGCTGGGCAAGCGCTCCGAATCCAACTAGGGCCTGTCTTTGATTGCCTCGGATTCGTCGGCCGGCGAGATCGACGGCGAGGGCCGCACTCAATCGTTCAAAACTCCTGCGGTGAGGTACTAGCCCGGAAAAGTCACCAGCCGGCGCGATGATCGTGCAAGTCCTGGACTTCACAGTGCTTTCGCGAAGAGCGACGAATACACACCTTATTTTAGCGATGAGCGGAAGTGCTGTGATGTTCAGGAAATGCGCGAGGGCGCGTCGGATGGTGACTTTTTTCCGGGCTAGGTCAAACGTCCATCGCAGGACAAAGGCGCGATTCAACGTGCACAGCACGCCCTACGAGGAAGCCCACTCGATGGCGAGCGTAGCGCGATACTGAACGTCCACGATGGACGGTGAACGAAGAACGGGCGCGACGACCGCGATACCGATGGGGTCGAGCTGAACGGTCCACCACGTTCCGCGGGACCACCGTATCCCGGTGGGGCGAACGGCGGCGTAAATGCCGAACGATGGCGCATCGTCCAAGGCCTGATCGGCGAGCAGGATGGATGTGCCGAGGGCGATGCTCGCACGAACGCGGCGACCGAAGTAGAGGTATTCACCTCCCACGCCCACATTCAAAACGCCTGAGTTGATAGCGAGCGCGGACTCCGTCTCCACCCAGAGGTCCTGCTCCACGAACCCGAAGACGCCGAAATCACGGAACCGTCCTCCGACGGAGAGTGCATAGCCAAGGCGAAGGTTGAGGCTGGATTGGTCGATGCGGTCGACCAAGAGCGACGCATGCGCGCCGACGGAGAACCATCGCTGGCGGTCGGGATGGCTCGGCGGCTCGTCGCCCCGGTGTGCGTCGGCAGCCGGCGGCACATCACGCCCGGACCCGACGCGCTCACGCGCATCTTGGGCGAGTCCACGATGCGCACCTGCAACCAGGAGAGCGCTCGCGAGCGCGATTGCAAGGGACTTCACCGATCCTCCGACTCGGCCGCTTGGCCGGCCCGTTCGCGCGCATCCTCGAGGACGTTGTCCAACGTTCGGCATCCGCGGTAGCAGCGCGGTTCAAAAGGGCTGCACCCGCTGCAATCGCCGTCAAGAACTGCAGTCCCCCGTCTTGGATGGGTGAGGAACTCGGTCCATCGATCGCGAAATCCCACGCGGACCGCACCGGTGCTCAGGCGCCCGCCGATCATTTCCAGGATCGCATCGCGCACGGCAAAGTCCAAACGCTTCAGGACAGATCCCACGGTGATATCGCCGTGCCGCGTGGCTTGGTCCGTATCGCTGCCGATGAAGTACACAACCGATGCGGGCGACGAACCCAGGTGTTCTTCGAGCCGTGTCGCGACGCCCTCTCCGGACCGTCCTGCGGCCGCGTACACCACGTTCACTTCCGCCAACATGGAGGCGGTGAGTTCGGATGCGCGTGCGGGATCGGCGAATCCTACTTCAGGAAGCGTTGAAACAAACTCGATGCGCGCGACGCTTCCGCCAGCACTTTCGACTCCGGCGGTGAACGCACGGATCAGCTCGCGAATGTTCGGCACGTCTGCTCCCGCGACAATGCCCGCCGTTTGATCGGGCGAGAGGGACGGGTCGGATACGGCCGCTACGCCGGCGAGATAAGCCGGTGCGTAGGCATCGAACCGTACGGAACGCAGGTTCGCACAGGTTGGAGCCTCCGAATCGAGCAGGAGGACGCTCGAAGCGCCAAAGTCGCAGCCGCGATTTAGCACAAAGTCCGTGTAGCCGGCCGTGCCCAGTACGATGAGAACGCGCTCGCCTCCGGTCGCCACCCATTCCTCGAAGGTGGCGCGCGCGTCCGCAACACTCTCGGGACTCGACTCGACGACACGAAAGTCCGTACCGGACCGCGCGGCCACAACGCCCGAAAAAATGGCGTCGGCAAGTGATCCATCGCCAACCCCGCCCGGCGGGTAGAGAACGCGAACCTCCAGCTCGCCGATTCGTTCTTCACCCGCACAACCCACCAGGCTCGCCACGACCAAAGACGCCCCAAGGTACCGAGCAAAACGACTCATCGCCGTCCCCATCGAAGGGCGCGCCCTGCCAAGACAAATAAGAAGACGTCCAGCGGCGCGCCAATGCCCGAAGCCGAACACCCGAGATAGGGGCCCGCAGGTTCCAGACGGGCCGTCTCCAAAAAGGGTGAGTTGCAGTAATCGTTCTCCTCCGTGCACGTGTCGAAGTCGCCTAGCTCGGAGGGGTCGGCGACCTGAAACCACTTGAGAAGCACCGCGTCGAGTTCGGCGACGAGGCGCTCCTCGTCCGTCTCGCCCGATTGGCTCGCGGCGACGGCCCGGGCGAACGCCCGCAAGACGTCCGCGGACCCTTCGACGGCGGAGAAAAAGCGTTCCCGGTTCACCACTTCGCCAGTGCGACCGGCCACGATGGTGCAGCTATCCGCTGCACCCGAATGGGCCATGCCATCCCGAGCCTCGTCCAGTGTATCGGCGATCGCAGCCTCGTAGTTCATCACATGCACAACGCGACGAAGGTCCGGAGACCGCAGCGAGTGCGTAAAACTGTCTTCAAACGTATGAAGCGCTCGTCCAATATAGTAGGGCACGGCCGCGACGCTGGTGTCGAAGGACCCGTACTCGTCGAGGGTGATCGGAACCTCGATGGTGCGGGACGGATCCTCCATCGCGATCTCGAACGCGCGCGAAAGGTTGTCGATAATCACCCCACGGCATCCCGCCAGAGCCGTCCCGTTGCCGTCATCAAAGTCGTCGGACGCGGCACGCAGACAATGGATGTACTGGCCGTTCGGGTCCGCCTGCACTCCGCGAAGGACCGTGATGTTCGTGAGCG
>JBCCRV010000233.1:0-9762 GCA_039201085.1 Myxococcota bacterium
ACTGTCCGACGGCTCGCCGGGAAGAGCGGACGTTGAAGTTACGGGCTCATACGTTGACGGCGACGAGCTCGGCCTCGTTTTGTCAGTCGAGAGCGGGTTGCTGGAAATTGGCGATGAGCGCGTCGTCGTCCCCGCCGGGCAAACTCGCACCGTGCACGTACGGGTGCGAATGTAGTAACTAATGAAGGGCTCGTGCCCCGAGCGAGCATTCGGAAAGCGCAAAGTGGCGGACACCAGAAACGTCGATTGGCCCCCGAAACCGTCGGATACATCCGACGATTCGGCGGCCCACGCGCGACGACGCGAAGGCCACGAGCTCAGCGACGCCAGCGGGTCCGTCGAAGTGCCAGAGGGCCGCGTCGATCCCCGCATTGGCCAGGTGCTGCTCGAACGCTACCGCATCGGTCGAAAGCTCGGCCAGGGCGGCATGGGCACTGTCTTTGAAGGCACACACCTACTCATCGACCGCCGCGTCGCGATCAAATGCCTCCATCCCCAATACAACGACGACGAAGACGTGCTTCAGCGGTTTCACAACGAAGCGCGCGCCGTGTCGGCGATCGGGCATCCGCATATCGTGCAGGCACTCGACCGTGGTCGTATGAACGATGGAACGGCGTTCATCGTCTTTGAATACCTGGAAGGCCAGGACCTCGCATCGTTGATCGAACACGGTGAAGCCCTGCCCGAGGCTCAGGTTCTTCCTATCGCACGCCAGGTTTGCGAAGCGCTCGCCGCGGCCCACGACAAGGGAATCGTGCACCGTGACCTCAAGCCCGAGAACATTTTTCTTGTCGAGCGCGAGGGCGCGCCCCACTTCGTCAAGCTGCTCGACTTTGGCATTTCCAAGCTCGACTTCGCCTCGAAGATCTCTTCCAAGGGCAACGTGATGGGTACGCCCCACTACATGTCGCCGGAGCAGGCCAACGGCTTCGAGCTCGACGGCCGGACCGATCTCTACGCCCTCGGCGTGGTGCTCTACGTCATGCTGAGCGGCCAACTGCCCTTTGGCGCGGACTCGATGCCCGCGCTGATGATGAAGATCGTCGCGGAACGACCGGCCGAGCTAACTCGCGTCAACACACACGTGTCGGCTGCACTGAGCGCCATTGTCGACCGCTTGCTCGCGAAGCGACCGGAAGACCGCTACCAGAGTGCAGCGGAAACACTCGAAGCCTTGGACGCCGCCGTGCATTCCCCCGAGATGGCTCCGAAGGAGGCGGTTTTGACAGCCGTGTCATCCACGCGGCCGTCGCGTCCGATCATGCTCGCGCTTGCCTTCACGGCGCTCGCCGCCGCCGGATGGGTTCTTTGGCCTACCGCGGGGGACGATGCCGCCGTGGAATCCCCGCCACAACGCTCGCAAGCGACGCAGACGCGCAGCGCTGAAGCGACAGACCCACGCGACGCGAGCGCCGAGGCCACCGATACGAACGCCCGTGAGCGTTCTGGCGCTCCATCCGAGAGCGAAGGGGCTCCCTTCGCCGAATCGCCGACCGCGGGCGCGCAAGCGAACGCTGCAGCCGAG
Source organism: Myxococcota bacterium (assembly GCA_039201085.1). Classification (GTDB taxonomy): domain Bacteria; phylum Myxococcota_A; class Polyangia; order Polyangiales; family Houyiibacteriaceae; genus JBCCRV01. The sequence goes on from JBCCRV010000233.1 coordinate 1,529, forward strand.
CGGCGGGCGCCGCGTCGCGTGGTTTGGATGCGTCCCGATCCCGCTGAAGCCGCCGCGGAGACGACTGTCGAGTCATCGGAACCCGACGGACCGAATGAAACACCCGAGCCATCGCCACCCGAGCCATCGCCGCCCGAGCCCGCCAGTCCGCCCGCCGGGCTCAAGACCATCTCCATCTGAACGTCCGCAACGGGTCACGCCCGCCCGGCGACCTTTGAACGCGCTCGCTGATTCGTACGCTAGACTGCCCACCATGAAGCTGGCTTCTACAGCGCCCCGAAAGGGCCGCGTTGCGCCCGACGCAAACGCCTACCGCTTGCTCGTGCTTCATTCACCTGTTCCGAGCCTCCAGGGCCAGTCCTTCGGACTCGGTGCCGCGGCGGTCGACCTGGGGCGCGAGGGCCTTGGACCCGACGCGATCGTATTGGACGACGAAGCCGCGTCGCGGCGGCACGCTCGCATCGAGCGTTCAAAGGACAAACGCGACTTTGTCATTCGAGATCTCAGCTCGAGCAACGGAACGTTTCTCAACGGGGATCGCATCGATCGCGCGCTGCTCAATCACGGAGACGTGCTCCGCGTCGGCGACCACATCATGGTCGTCGAACGGCTCAGCATGCAAGACTGCGCGCTCCTCGTGGAAGCACAGGACCCGAAGACGGCGCTGCGCGGCGACAGCGTGGCGATTCGCCGACTCATCAAGCGCGTTCACAGCATCGCGGGGTTGGACGACCCGGTGTTGATCACTGGTGAAAGCGGTTCGGGCAAGGAGCACGTGGCGCAGGAGCTTCACCGACGCTCCGCGCGCACGGGCCCGCTAGTTCCCGTGAACTGCGCAGCGATTCCCAATGCGCTCGCTGAGGCGGAGCTCTTCGGCCACGGCGCCCAAGCGTTTACCGGAGCGAAGCAGGCTCGCGACGGGCTATTCGCAGCGGCGCAGGATGGGACGCTCTTTCTCGACGAAATCGGCGAGCTGCCGCCGCCGCTTCAGGCGAAGATGCTTCGTGTCTTGGCCACCGGCGAGATTCGCCGGGTGGGCGAAACGCAGTCTCGCCAGGTTTCCACGCGCATCATCGCCGCCACGCACGTCGACCTCTCGCGCGCCGTGGACGAGGGCGAATTTCGCGGCGACCTCTATTCACGCATTCAGACCTTCGAGCTAAACGTGCCACCGCTCCGCGAGCGACGCAGCGACGTGCTTTCGTTGCCCGCGGAACTGCTGAAGATCGGTGCTTCGTCCCTTTCAGCCGATGCAGTGGAACTGCTAACCACCTATGGCTGGCCTTTTAACGTTCGGGAGCTTCTGCAAAGCCTTCGGGCAGCGGCCCACAACGCGGGGGAGCGTGGGTCCGCGTTGATCGAGCCCGAGGACCTGCCAGAACGCATCACCAAGCGACGTGGTGCTCCTGCGGAAGATCCGCTTGTTCCGAGCTCGTTGCCCGCCAGCGTTCAAACCGCACGCGACGCGATGCCGAGCGCCGAACAACTCGACGCGCTGCTCGCGGAGTTCGAAGGCAACGTTGTGCGGGTCGCCGCCTTTTTCGACAAGGACCGAAAGCAAATCTACCGATGGATCGAGCGCTACGGACTCGACCCCTCGGCGCACCGCTAACGCCACGCGAACGCAGCGTCCGGTGACCTCGTCGCATTCACAGACGAGGTACGCAGCACTCAGCGCAGGCGAAGGATCAGCACCATGCCGTCCTGTCCGCCGCCGGGCGACGCCTGAATTGCGTTCACGGTCGCGAGGTCGGAGGCACAGGTCGTACCGCCGGCCACGAGCAGGTCACCGCGCACCGCAACGTCGCCGAAGGCCTGCAGACCATCGCTGCAGGTTCCGCCGATCCGCGCGTTGAACAGCACGTTACGGAGCGTGGGGTCGAGGACCATCACGCCGCTGCGTGCGTCCCCGCTTTGGCCAAAGGGATTTGCTGGTTCGCCGCCGCCGAAGCGACTGCCGGCAACCTGGGCGATGTAGAGGCGCCCCCAGCCGTCCGTCGTTAGGTGGCCGACGTGGCTGTTCATGAACGTGCCGCTGATCACCGAGCCGCCGTCCGAAGGATCGACGAGCGCCACCATACTGCTCATGCCGCCGGCGCTGTTTTGAAAGGCCCCTTCGGCCCAGCTCGGGTTGAAGCCCGGCGTCGTTAGATCCCGCGGGCCCTTTGTCAGCACGCTGTTGCCACCGTCGGTCCAGCACTGAACGCCGATGTTGCCGTCCGGCATGGCCCAGGCTTGGTAGCAGCGGCTGTCGGCGCCGAGGTCCGCGTCGCGCACGTCGTTCACGGCGTGGCCCCACAGAAGCCAAATGCGCTCGCCTCCTTCGAAGGCGCGAAAAATTGGAATCTGCAGGTTTCCGCCCGCCTGACGGAAGCCGACCGTGTACGAGAGACCGTTGCGCGTATCGACGTACTCCTGTCCGGGATCACCCGGCAGGTTCGGTCGCCGCGCGAAGTCGCCTTCGTCGTTGGCGCCCACGTCGCCCTCGATCGCGCCGCCGCTTCCGTCCGGGGCGAACGTCAAAGTGAACCCTTCACCCTGAGCCACGATCGAGCCGTCCTCGGCAAACCCCACGGAGCGCACGTACTGGTCGCCGGGTCCACCGATATAGGTTAGCTGCGCGATCGTCGGGCTAAGCGCCGGCGCGGCGCCGGGTTCGGGAGCGAAGTCGATCGAGATCGTGCCGTCATCGTTTCGCGTGGCGATCGAACCGCTGCCATCCGGAGCGGGCCCGGCGTCTTGACGGCCCGCATCTTGACGGCTGGCGTCTTCGCGTGCCGCATCGCTCGCTGATCCGACATCACGGACGCCCACGTCGCCCGCGGCGTCGTCGCCGCAACCAACCCACACGAAAAGCCCAAAGACGAACGCCAGACGGTTCAACGATAGCTCCTTGTTTGAGGCCATCACCGCGCCCCTCCCCAATTGTTCCATGGAACGGCGGTCGCCGGCGAAGAAACCCGCGGCGCTGCGCTCATGGTGCGAATCGCGCCGTCGGAGCGGGTTTCTGAAGCGGCATAAGATCGCCGGGCGCGCCGTGAAACACGCGCTTACTTCGAACCCGCACGCGGCCGACGCGCCCCTAGCCCGCTTCGAGAGCGGCGCGAATCTTGTCGGGCGTTTTCTCCGAATCGCAGATGTCCCGCAGCTCTTCGCGCGAGGGGGCGTCGCGCACGTCGCACTCGATCGTGATCGGCGAGAGAATCATGTGCGCGCTCGAGGCGTAGAGTGGTTCTACGGCATCCGTGTCCGACGATTCGGAAGCGTAGACACGCACCTCGGGACGCTTCACGAACTCGAAGGCGAGCTTCTGCGTTTGCACTCCCAGCGTCGCGCAGATGCGCAGCTTCTCGCGGTCCTCATCAAACCAAACGGTTTACGCGGCGAGACGATGAGCGTGGGCCCGATCCTCGACGACCCGGTGATCCCGCGCGCTGAAGGTATACGCCGACATAGCGCTATCTTAGGTCACGCAAGCGCCAACGGGTCGCTGAAGGCTCCGGGGCCATAGGTTCGCGTACGGCGCAAATCTCCTTTGTCCGGAGGCCTCACGAACGCGCCCCGTCGCCCGCCTGTGCCGATGCACGACGGCCGCGACACGGCATCACGGTGCGACGGGCAAGTCGGGCATCGTACCCGCCGACTCGGTAAGCACCGTCTCCGAGGCGATCTCGTCGCTAAGGGTCGCAGCGTCCCAAGCGGCGCCCACAGCCTCCGGGACGACAAAGGGAAGCAGCACGTTTCGGTCGACGTCATCGCCCTGGTTTGGCGCGTTGCCCTCGCGGGCGACGTTCCACGCGCGCGCGATGAAGCGGCCGTTTTCGAGCAGCGCTCCCCCCGGGATGCGCGGATCCTGCGACGTCAGATAGATGCCGCCGAGTCGACCATCAACGTGCACCACTTCCATGAAGCGCGCCTGATGGGGCCAGTCGACAATCGCGGCGGTGGTCAGCTCCCAGTAGCCCGTCTCACCGCTGGCGCCCGCCGCGCAGCGCGTGGACGCTTCGTCGATGAACGACCCGTCGGCGCACACGGCGCGGATCTGGTTGCGATGGTTATGCCCGGCGATGTGGGCGATCACGTGCCCGCTGGCGGCGAGACGCTGGCGAAACTCGTCCGCGTCCATCGGCTCGTTCGGCGTCGGAATCCACCGGTTCCACACCTCGAGGAGCCCCGGGTCGTCGCCAAGGAGCGGTAGGAAACTGTTAAGCGCGGGATCGATAACGATGTCTTCGGACGATTGATGGCTCATGACGATAAGCGCGACCTCGTCCGCCTCGGCCCGGGCGAGTTCCGCCTCCAAGAATGCGATCTGATCGTAGTCGGGATTGTCGCGGCAGGGCGCGCCTTCGGCCATGCAGCCGTCTGCAGGCCGCGCGAGGATGCCTTCGGCGCCGCCTTCGACCGGTCCAAGCGAAAGGGCGATCAGGCGCAGCGCACCGGGAACGAGGTCGAGCGAAAACCAACCGCCCGCGGGCGCCGTCGGATCTTGATCGCGAAGCGTTTCGCACTGCGCGACGTCGTCCGCTTCATACCCATGCATTGGCGGCAGGCCCTCTGCCGCCGCCGTGATCGCCGTTACGTCGCACACGTCGAGCCATTCGCGATCCGGATCGGCGGGGATTGGTCCAGGCCCGAGCCGGGTCAGCGAGTTGGCGCGAAAGGGGAGCTGGTCCAACTCGAACGTTGAAGGCGTGATGAGAAAGGCCGGACGATCGGCGTTCGCATAGAGCGCCGGATGCATGGCCGCCGTACTGATGCCCGGGAGCGTCGCTCCCGCAAAGCTCAAGAGCGCATCGAGGGACGCGAGCACCTCCGGCGATTCGTTCACTTCGCGAATCAGGCCCGGCGGGAAGTTCCCGTTGACGAGTACGTCGTGGTTTCCGATCACCGAGACCCAAGGCACATCCGCGCGAAGGCCCTCCGCCATGAACGGATCGTACGCGTCGTTGTTGGGCCCGGGAATGATGTCATCGCGTTCGCCCGTGTCCGTCGAAAGCTCGCCACCGCGCAGGATGGTAAGGAACCACTCCATTTCGTTGCGCTGGGCGTTTTCCATTTGGTCGCCCACAGCAAACACCATGTCGAGCGACTGGCGGTCGTGAAAGAGGTTCGCGGCGCGAATCAGACCGTCCGCGATGGCGGGCACGAACTCGCCGTGGGGCCGAACAGCGGGAAAGCCGAGGGTGGCGTTCTTTGCGATTTGCGACGGCGATTCCTGATCGACGAACTGTGGGTCGCCGATGACAAAGCTGAAGTGAAGCGAACGGCTCCCCGCCGGCAGCGCGCCGGCGGTCCACGCCGCCTCAAGCCCGCTCGGGAGCGCGAGCTGATCGCGCAGTAGATGGGGCTCGCCCGGCTGAGGATGGGTGGCGCCAAACTCCTCCAGCGGCACGCGCGATCGGCGTCGGTCGTCGACGTAATTCGCGAAGCCGTAGCGCGGCGCGAACGTCTCCACCAGCGTCGTAACGACAGCCGATCGGTCCCCCTCATAGTCGTCGTCGAAGGTCGGGTCGACCGGGAGCTCATCGATGGGCGGCGGTCCGCCTTCTTCACCCGCATCCTCACCCATGCCGTCGAGCGCGATATCGCCGCCCGCTTCGCTTCCCGCATCACCCGCGTCGGCCGGCGATGAATCATCGCCGCAGGCGATCAGGAAAGCGAAGACCCAAAACCCAACATTCCAACGAAGCATATTTCACGGTGCCATGGCTGGGACCGCGAATCCAGGATCGAACCACGCCGCTACGCAACCGCGGGAACCCACGCGCGAACACCCGCCTCGCATCGAAGGAGGCGCTTATGGCAACGCGAAAGAAGAAACAAAACCGAACCGGTCTCAAGGCACTCATGAAACTCGCCGCCGAGCCCGTACCGCTCGGCAGCGGCACTACGCTGCACGGAAGCGGTCCCTACCAATACATGAAGACCAACGCAATCGACGGCTCGATGCGAATCCTCTGCTTCAAAACTGCGGCGAACGTCGCACGCGCCCAGGCCATCGGAATGGCACATGACACACCGCTTGGCGCTGCGTGGGAATCGATCCACTAGCGACGTAATCCCAGGCCGCTCGGAGGCGTGCCTTCAAGCACACGGGATAACTGGCGTTCGAGCTTCGAAGCGAAGCAGCGAGCTAGCGTGGTCGCGACGCCAAGAACGCGCTCAGAAGTTCTCTCGTCTCCGCGGCCTTCGTCGGTACGCAACCGAGAACGCCGAGCGCCATCGCACACGCGAATAGCGTATCGACGAGGGTTAGTCCCACGAAGTGGCGCCTGTTCCGTGCCTCTGCTGTTCGCCGGCGTGGACGCATAGAATCGCCGAAAGGCTATGGCACCACGTGAGTAGCCCCCCGTCGCCTCCGCAGGGAGTGGATGGGCATAGACACCCCGTACTGATGAGTGATCAACGTCACGTATCACACGTTTGGTTGATGGCAAATGCCAGCCAGCACGTGTAATTCAGTTATCGGAAGTGAGGTCTGAGATATGATTAAGATATTGGCTTTTTCGACGCTATTTGCTGCCTTAGCGTCGTGTACGGGAGCGACTCCACAATTCGATTCCACCGCATCCAACATTTCTTCTAGCGTCGGGTCGATGTGCACAGCTGCGGCTGCAGCTGCGACTCCGTGTGTCACCGACGCGGACTGCTCGGGAACTCCGCTCCCACACTGCACACGATCGTGGAACCACGATTTGGAGTGGGCGGTAGGTAGCGGCTTTGGCCACTGTGTAGATCCCACGGGCGTCGTTTCGTCTGGGTCAGCAATCCAAGCGGATCTGTGTGCGCTGCCTGACCCCGTCATCCGTGGTCGCGGTGTCCCATACAAACTCCCGCCTGGTGGCGCTCTGCTCCTCTCCGATCTGGATGCGGATGGTGTCGGCTTGTTGATCGCCCGCCGCGTAATCTTGGATGGCTCGGGTGCTGTACTCTATTTCGACCCTGATGAGATCGACGTTGCCGTGAAGCTTCGCGTTCATCCGGACACGAACGACGACCCCAATACTCACGCAGCAGAGAGCACACTGCGAGACCTGTCGATCGTCCCAACGGACCGCACCAGTTCGAACGACGCCGTGGGGATTCTAGTTCAGGCGGCGCGCGTCGGGCTAGAGAACATCAGGGTTCAACACTTTGGGGATTGCATCCGCGCTGAGGGAATCGCACCGGAGCAAACGAATTCGAACTTCCAGTTTTGGTCGCGCCTGTACGTCGGCAACTGTTGGTCAAACGGAATCATCATGACAGGCTCGGACGTCCAAGAGGGGTTGATCGAGCAAGTACACTTCAGCGGAGGCGCGGGGGCTATCGAGGACGCAGAGGCGGGGAACGTTTGGGTCGCCCCAAGTACAGAGCTCGCTTCACCTCACTCCCTCGTGCTCCAAGGAGGGTCTGGCTCAACGGTGGTTGGGATGGCTCTCGAGACCGGCGACCCCGCACCCGTGGGCACGCTTTCTTCAACGTGGCTGGGTGGTGGAGCAATACGCCTACTCGATGGAGTCGAGTCGCGTGTTGGGCCGGCTCGCTCGCGCCTGACCTTTCGAACGTCGCTCGGAAACGTCGACGCCGCTTCGGTCAACATCCCAGGCCAGGGGCGGTGGTCGGCGTTTCAGTTCCGGCATGACGAAGACTGCGATGCAGGCACATGCTCGGAGTGGCGTCTTCGCTACGACACTTCAGGGTCGCATTGGTTTCTCGACGACACTTCGACGGTTGGCGAGCCGCGTCCACTCGACTGGATATCACCTCCCTAGCTCCACTGGATCCGGTAGAGAGAAGGCGCTTGCAAAGACTGAACGCAAGATCTCGAACATCGTGGCGTCGGGCCCAACTCGCTAGCGCTGGCCTCAGCTCTCGAAGAACAAGGCAGATAAACGGCGCGTCAGCGCGTTGCGATCGCGGCTGTCCGCGGCGCCCGAGGCGCTTCCCGGTGTAGAAGAAATCGCCCGAAGCGCCGCGGCGTTGAACCGCACGTTGGAACGAGACACCAATGACGCGCGCGAAGCCCTCCGGGCACTGCTCGACGGCGGCAGGTGTGAATGACGCCTGGGCGGACGGCAGCTACGTGGCGGCGTGGCGCTTTCCCAGCGGGCGCTGTCATCCACGTATGCAAAAAGCGCGAAGAAGCCCGCCCCGGAAAGTCCGAGACGGGCTGTTATCTTCAAGCGGTTGCGGGGACAAGATTTGAACTTGCGACCTTCGGGTTATGAGCCCGACGAGCTACCAGACTG
>JBCCRV010000234.1:0-9762 GCA_039201085.1 Myxococcota bacterium
CCCCGAACCATCACCGGCCCCCGAACCATCACCGGCCCCGCACCCGAGTCGGACCCCGAACCATCGCCGGTCCCCAAACCAGCACCGGTCCCCAAATCAGCACCCGATCCCGAACCGTCCCCCAGCCCCGGACCGAACTCACCAAAGCAACGCTGCCGGCCTCACGGCGCGGACTCCTCACCCGCGGGCTGCGCTTCCCCCTGCAGGACCTCGTACCATCGGATCCACGAGCTTCCCGCATGCTGCGTGAAGTCGTTTCGCGAGGTGAGATCCGTCGGCGAGCCGGGCACGCCTCCGCGGGCGCCTGCGGGATCGGCGAAAAGGTGCGTCGGTCCCGGCGCCCAGCGGTAACGAAGAAGCTGGCCAAGACCGCGTTCGACCAGCGCCCGCACGCCCGCAGTATCGACGCCCGCGTCCTGCATCATGAGGTAGGTGCCGATGAACGCTTCGCTGCGCGACCCCACGGGCGTGAGCCGAGGCACGACGACCGGCCCGACGCCGTAGCCGCCCTCGACGGGCCACGGCGTTTGGCCGGCGCGAAACTGGAGGTGCTCGTTCCACTCGTACCAGCGCTGGCAGAAGTCGAGGGCCCCCGACGCCAGGTCCGCCGGTTCGCCCTCGGGCGTCTCTAGCCCGATCGCTTCACCGGCGGCGATGCAGGTCCAGTGCTCTTCACCGTAGTAGTAACGGCTGCCAAAGAAGTCCCAGCTCGCGCCGGTTAGGTGCACCATGAGCCGCGATACGGCTTCAAGATTGCGGGGGTCGCCGGTCGCGCGGTAGGCGCGCAGCAAAGCAAAGGCCGCCTCGCCACTGTAGTAGAGATGCTGCACGTCGATCGGCTCGCCCGTCGTCAGGTCGAACTCATGCATGAGCTCTCCGTCCTCACGCTGTTGGGCGCGCAGGAATCCGCTCAGCCCGTCGACAAGGCGGCGAGCCAGCGCATCTTCGCCGCCCATTAGCACCTCGGCGGCAGCAACCACCGTAAGCGCCGCCGAACCGACGTCCACGCGCCCGCCCTCGTCGGCAATGCAAAGCTCATCGCCGCAGTTGCGCAAATGGTTTCGTTCCAGAAAGCGGAGGGCGCGCTGGGACCCGCGGCGTGCGTCGGCCGTGTGAAAGACCCGGTACACCTGCGCCACGAAATACGTGGTCCCCGAGTGGCGCGGAAGGTTGTAACCGGCCGCTCGTGGACCGCCCGTGCGCGCGTCGTAAACATACGTGTACTTGCCGTCGGCGCTCTGATGACGAAGCAAGAAGGCCGCGGCGTCGCGTACGGCGGCCGCCAGTGTTTCGGCGTTCACCGCTTCATCTCTCGGATAGGTTTCGGCGGAAATCGTGTGCGAGCGGTAGCGCTCGATGATGCCCTCCTCGAAGAGCGTGTCGGCGCGCAGGCCTAGGTCGCGGGCCATGCGGCCGACAAGGCCGCGCACGTCCGTGCCGAGGCCCAGGTCGGGAATCGGCGTGGCGATACCGCCGTCGTAAGCGGCGGCACCGCGCAGCATCTCCGGGCTGAGCACGCGCCGCTCCCGTTCGCCATCGAGATCGATCGTGGCGGTCAATCCTTCGTGGAGTGGCACCAGCGAGAGCTCGCGCAGGTAAGGCACGGCCACGTGTACGGGACCCGAACCAAGGCCCACCTCCACCGTGTACGCGATGGGTGACGCCGCCCACGAGCCCGCGGCGCCCGTGCGCGCGCGCTCGTCGGCAAAGGCCTCGCGGGCCCGACGCACGTCATGAACCAAATCGCCGTCGCCGACGTACTGGGCGGCGATGACGCCGCTGCGCCACGCGGTGATGACGTTCGGCCCCGGACCTTCCCATCGCTCGGCGCCGTCATCACCGCCCTCCCTTAGGTAGCGCAGGCTCCAGGAAGCTAACGCATCGGACGGAAGCGCTATTGGTTCGATGCGATAGCGCGCATGGCTCGCAACGGCGGCGCATGCCGTCAGTGCCAACCAGAGCGCGCACGCACGCACAACGGGCGAACGGGTCACGGCTGTCGCAGCAAGTGGACCTGCACCGCGGGAAAGACGACCAGGTAGGGCACCATTAGAAAGAAGGCGGCCGCGAGGATGAGCGAGCCGCCCGCGCCGACGGGTCCGTACAGGCCCGCCAAGCTCGCCGCCGTGATGACCAATGTGGTCCCGAGCAGCATGCCGACGCCCAGGCAGACCATCGCTAACGTTCGCGCCACGCGCCGTCCGGATTCGGCACCGTTGAAGAGCAAGGCGCCGGCGCCAACGAACGCCAGCGCGAGCAACGTGCCGCCCACATCGACGGGCGCCCAGCGCGCCGGCAGCGCCCCCCATACGATACCCAGCAGCGTGGCGCCGGTCAGCGTGTTCGCGATGCCCAGCCAGGGGCGGCGCCGGGCCGTGGTGCTCGCGTCGGCGGTCATGGCGCGAACATGAAGCATGGGGCCGAGGCCGCAAGGACTCGCCTGCGTCCCCCGCCCGCTAGGCCGCCAGCGGTCTTCTTCCTTTGCTGCCCGCGGCGTCGTCGAAGGCCGCCGACTTCCGTCGCCAACGGCCTCGCCCGTGCCGCGCTCAGCTCGCCCGCTTCCGGCACGCCTGCGCCGCCAGACGTGGCGATCTGCGTCTCCCTAATCTACCGCCCGCCCTGACGGATGTTGGAAAAAGAGTACTATGCGTTCGGTGGCGAAGCAGCGGCCCTATAAAAGCCTTCTCTTCCTTGGTACGGCCAACTCAAGCCGCTCACAGATTGCCGAGGCACTGGCCAGAAGCGTTTTTGGCGGCGCTGTACAGGTGCACTCGGCGGGGCTAAACGCGAGCCGCGTTCATCCTCACGCCGCTGCGGTGATGGAGGAGCTCGGTATCTCAGTTGATTTTCAGTCATCAAAAGATCTGAGTGCGCTGAAGCAGGTGCCGGTCGACGTGGTGATCACGCTTTGTGAGGAGGACGTTTGCCCACCCTCGCTGCAGAAGAAAGCGCAGCTTCGTTGGCCCTTGGAAGACCCGACGGGCGTGGCGAGCGAAGACGCCCTCGAGGCGTTTCGGGCGACGCGGAACGAACTGCACGGCCGCGTGTTGAAGCTTCGTCAGAGCGGCCTCTTCGCCACCGCGGGGCGCGCTCGGTCGGCAACGAGCGTGAACGCTTCGGCCTACACCAGCCCGCCGGGCGGTGCCTCAGAGCTTGCGACCACGGTGCCCGAACAAACGCCGTCCGCGTCGGCGCAGCTCCGATCAAACGGTGCCTCGAAGTCCACGGGCAAGACGCCTGAACAAGAGCCGTCAGCACCGGCTCAGCCACCGCCGACGGAGCCCGCCCGCACGGCGTCCGCCCGCACGGCATCCGCCCGCACGGAGCCCGCCCGCATGGAGCCCACCCGGACGGCGCCGGTCCGGACGGCGCTCGCCCGCATGGAGCCCACCCGGACGGCGCCGGCCCGTACGGAGCCGGCCCGCACGGAGCCGGCCCGCACGGAGCCCGCCCGCACGGCTCCTGCCCGCACGGAGCCCACCCGTACGGAGCCCGCCTCGGAAGCAGCTCCGCCAACATCCCCACTCACGGGTGTGAAAGATGACATGAAGGCGGACGAATCTCGTGCGAACCTCGTCGCCGTGAATGAGCCGCCCAAGCTGCGCGTTCCCCTGCTGCCTTCGGAAGTCAGCATTCGGCGCGACCCCCCAAAGATCTTGCTGCTCTACGGTTCGCTCCGTGAACGCTCCTACAGTCGCCTTCTAGCGGAAGAGGCCGGCCGCATTCTCGAGGGCCTTGGCTGCAACGTGCGCTTCTTTCATCCGCACGACCTGCCTGTGAAGGCACCGCAACACGACCAGCACCCGGAAGTCCGTCGATTGCGCGAAGCGTGCCTTTGGTCCGAGGGGCAAGTCTGGTCCTGCCCAGAGATGCACGGCGCGATCACCGGCGTCTTCAAAAACCAGCTCGACTGGATTCCCCTCTCACTCGGCGCCGTACGGCCCACCCAAGGACGAACGCTCGCGGTCATGCAGGTATGCGGCGGAAGTCAGTCGTTTAACGTGGTCAACACTCTCCGTCTCCTCGGCCGGTGGATGCGAATGCTCACGATTCCCAATCAATCGTCCGTGGCGAAGGCCTACCAAGAGTTTCACGAAGACGGCCGCATGAAAGACTCCCCCTACCGCGACCGCGTCGTCGACGTGATGGAGGAACTCTACAAGTTCACGCTCCTGACCCGTGACCTGCGCGAGTTCATGGTGGACCGCTACAGCGAGCGCCGCGCCCGCCTCGATTCGGAAAACCCGGCAACGCGAATCGGGAAGGAAGGGCTCTGAGCCAGGTCGTTCGTCGGTCGGTTGGGGTGAATCCGATGGTTCGGGTTCGGGAACAGGCGACGGTTCGGGAGCGGGCGACGGTTCGGGAACGGGGGACGGTTCAGGATCGGGTTCGGGTTCGGGAACGGGCGACGGTTCGGGAGCGGGCGACGGTTCGACGGGGGACGGTTCGGGAACGGGCGACGGTTCGGATTTGGGATCGGGTTCCGTAACGGGCGACGGTTCCGGTCCAGCTTCGGGATCGGGTTGGGGTCCGGCGCCGAAGGCGGCGGCGTGGACCGCGAGCGCACGCCGCGTCCACAGTACGGGGCCCCGCGAGCCGGGTGAAGCCCCTCTCCCACGCCGGTTCGTCACCGGCGACCGATGCACTCGAACGCTACCCGCCCCGAACAAGCCGCCCCGGTCGCGCCCCGGTCAGCGTTCCGTTTTCGGCGATCGCCTGGCCGGCCACGAACGTCGCGATCACTCCGTCCGCGTCCTGCAGCAAGCGCTTCCCGCCGCCCGGAAGGTCCGTGACCATGCGCGGCTTACGCAGCCGCAGTCGGTTCAAATCAAAGATATTGATGTCTGCTCGCTTGCCCACCTCAAGCGTGCCGCGGTCGGAAAAGCCCATCCACGCCGCCGTCTCCGCCGCCTGCATTTGCACAAGGCGCTGCAGCGAAGGGCCGCGATCGTCCTTGGCCCAGTGCTGAAGCAGAAAGAGCGGCATGCTGCCATCGCACACCGTGCCCACGTGCGCGCCCGCGTCGCTCAGCCCGACGAGAGCCTGCGGATGGGCGAGCATCTCGCCCACGCAATCGAGGTTCATCGATCCGTAGTTGTAGAGCGGGAAGTACAGCAGCGTTTTGCCGTCCGGGTCTTCAAGGAGCGCGTCGTATACCGCTTCGAGAACGGTCACCTTCTTCGCGAGCGCCTCAGCGTACACACACGTCTTCTTCTCAGGCTCGTAGTTCGGATGTTCGTCCAGTCGGTACAAGCGCATCGCGATCATGTCGATGTGTGCGAGCAGCTGATCCGCGAGCGGTGGAATCGCACTCCCGTCGCCAGCGACGGGCTCGGACTTCTCCGAAAGGATCGCGCGCTTACGCTCGGGATCCCGCATCGCCACCACCTGCTCCTTCAGCGGCAGGTGCGAAATCGCCTTGTACGAGGGAAAGCCCATGAACGGATGAAACGTCGCCTCCAGGCCGAGCATGATGCCGATGGCGCGGCCGGCGACCTGCACGTGCATCGTGATGCCTTCGGCCTTCGCCTCTTCGACGCTCTTCAAGATGCGCCGCCACTGGTCCGTGCACTGATCGCGCTGCAGCAGCGAAAGGGACATCGGCCGACTGGCGCGCTTGGCCATCGCCTTGAGCAGCGCAAACTCGCCATCGTAACGGTCCGCACCGGCCACGTAGTCGAAGTCGCTCACGGCTTCGAGCACGCCGCGGCCCAAACCCTCAAAGGCCGAGGCCAACCCAATGAGTTCGTTGGCCATCGCCTCGGACGCCGGCGTGGCGCTGCCCGACGCGGTGCGGTGATTGTCGGTTCGTCCCGTGCTTAGGCCCACGGCGCCGGCCTCCAGGGCTTCGCGCACCAGCCGCTGCATCGTTTCGACGTCGTCCGTTGTCGCCTTTTCCTCCGCCAACGCGCGCTCACCCATCACGTACATGCGCAATGCGTCATGCGGAACCTGCGCCGCAAAATCGATCGTATGGGGCACGCGATCGATGGCATCCATGTACTCCGGAAAAGTGTTCCAATCCCACGTGAGTCCCGCTGCAAGCGCGGAGCCGGGAATGTCTTCTACACCCTCCATCAGAGCGATGAGCCGCGCTTCGTCTCCGTCGCGAACGGGCGCAAAGCCGACGCCGCAGTTGCCCATCACGCACGTCGTCACACCCGAACGGGATGAGGGCTCCATTTCTTCATCCCACGAGATCTGGCCGTCGTAGTGCGTGTGAATGTCCACGAAGCCCGGCGTGACCGTAGCGCCCTGCGCGTCGATCGTACGCTCCGCCGATTCGGGGGCGTCGCCGACGGCCACGATACGCCCATCCCGAATGCCAACGTCGCCCGTGTAGGGCTCGCCCCCGTGCCCGTCGACCAGAGTTCCGCCGGTGATCTTTACGTCGTACGCCATCGCTTCGCCTCCACCTTCAAGCTACCCGATCGGCGCCGCCTTGTGCGCGGGTCGCGCCAAAAGGTCCCACAAAGCCGTCGTTTCGGCGCGTGCGCCGATGACGCTAGCCAACGTGCAGGGCGATTGTCTCGGCGAGCGCGGACAGCTGCGAATCAGCGGCAAGTTTCGCGACGTGGCGAAACACGGTTCGTTCCTTTGAGCTGGAAAGGGCCTCGACGATGCGTGAAATCGCTTCCGATTCCGTGTCCTGTCCCGCGTAGGCCTCCACCACTCGACCAGGCACGTCGGGACGGTAGTCGGGCCCTTCTTGATCCACCCAGCGAACCATGAGGGGTGTTTGCCACACGGGTGCCCAGAGCCATCCCCCTTCTTCGCTCGTCTCGAGCCAGACCAACTCTTCGATGGTGAGGGTGTCTCGAACCAAGGTGTTTGCCGAGTTGCTGATCAGCGCGCGCGCATGAACGCTCCCCGCAACGAACATGTCATGCTCTTGCACCACTTCAAGGCATCCGTCGACGTAGAGGTCACCGAGTATGACGACGTAGCCGCTGTCGAGCGCATGTTCGTCTTCGCTGTGTGCGTAACGAAGGTCTTCTGACGTCACGTTGCCTTCCAGGCGCACGTCGCCATCGATCACCGAGCCGGGATACACGTACTTTTGCATGTACAGGCAGCGGTGTTTGTCTTCGAGCGCCTCCATGTCGAACCCCAGATAGCTGGACACGAGCGCCGGCCACCCTTCCGAAGGGGGCACGTGCGTAACCCGTCCGCTCAAGGTCACTCGCGGCGGCGCAGAAGCGGGCGCTTCCCCCTTCGAAAGGCCGAGGCGGCGTTTGAGCTTGTGACGGTAGGCCTGCCGAACCTTGTGCATCATCCAACGCTTAGGTGAACCACGGACGAACTACAAGCGTAGCGGTTGGAAACGTGAACCAATACAGCGCGAACGCCCCGGCCAGCACCCAGGGCCCAGACATCGATCCTACGTCGCGTCGAGCTGCGCCGGCAGGCCGCGTTCCGTGACGATGTCGCGGGCAAACCCCTCGTCCGTTTCTGGATAGTCGAGCGTGAAGTGCAGCCCGCGGCTTTCATGGCGGGCGAGGGCACACTGAATGATCAGCTCCGCGACGTCCGCGATGTTGCGAAGCTCGAGCATGTCGCGGCTCACCTGGTGCTTCCAGTAGTACTCCCGAATCTCCTCGCGCAGCATGGCGATGCGGCGCGCCGCCCGCCGAAGCCGGTTGTTGCTGCGCACGATGCCCACATAGTTCCACATGAAGCGGCGAATCTCGTTCCAGTTTTGATTCACAATGACCGCTTCGTCTTCGGGTACGGCAGCGCCCACGTTCCACTCCGGAATCTCGGCGAGCCCGCCGCCTCCGTCCCGCTCTAGGGCTTCCGCCACGCGGTGCCCGTACACCAGCCCTTCGAGGAGCGAGTTCGACGCCAATCGATTGGCGCCGTGCAGACCGGAGCACGTCACTTCGCCGATGGCCCAGAGCCCGGGAAGCGAGGTCTTGCCCTCCGAGTCCACCACCACGCCGCCGCACATGTAGTGCGCCGCGGGCACCACCGGGATCGGCTCCTGCGTCAGATCGATGCCGAAGTGCAAGCAGCGCGCGTAGATGTTCGGAAAGCGCTCCTTCAGGAAGTCGCCGTCTTCGTGCGTCATGTCGAGGAACACCGAGTCCTCGCCGCTTCGCTTCATCTCGTAGTCGATAGCCCGGGCGACGACGTCGCGCGGAGCCAGGTCCTTCATCGGATGGTGCTCCTCCATGAAGGCCGTTCCATCGCCCCGACGAAGCACGCCGCCTTCGCCGCGTAGGGCCTCGCTGATCAGAAAGTTCTTCGCCTTCGGGTGGTAGAGGCTCGTTGGATGAAACTGGAAGAACTCCATGTTCGCGATCTTCGCGCCCGCCCGGTATGCCATCGCCACGCCGTCGCCCGTCGCAACGTCCGGGTTGGAGGTGTACAGGTACACCTTGCCCGCGCCGCCGGCCGCCAGGATCGTGGCGCGTGCGAGAAACGCGTGCACCTCGCCGCTTTGCTCCTCGAGCACGTAGGCCCCGACCACCCGTCGGCGCGGCGCGCCGTAGCGGCTCTCCTCGATGAGATCGATCGCCATGTGGTCCTCGAGGATGCGAATTCGCGGGTTGTCGGCGACGGCCGCGACGAGCGCACGCTGCACCTCACGCCCCGTGATGTCCCCCGCGTGAACGACGCGCCGCGCGCTGTGCCCGCCTTCCCGCGTCAGATCGAGACCGTTCTCGTGGGCGCTAAACTCGGCGCCGATCTTCATCAGCTCCTCGATGCGCTCCGGACCGGCGCGAATCACGTCCTCCACGACGTGCGGCTTCGAAAGGCCGCCGCCCGTCTGCAGCGTGTCCGCTACGTGCGCTTCAAAGCTGTCGTCCGGATCCAGTACAGCGGCGATTCCGCCCTGGGCCCAGTTCGTCGCCGAGTCCGTTCGCGAACGCTTCGTCACGATCGTGACCTCGCCGTGCTCGCTTGCCCGCAGGGCGAAGGTCAATCCCGCCACACCGCTGCCGATGACCAGGTAGTCGCATGCCACTCGCATACGCCAAACATAGGGCCTGCCGGCTCGAGGGGCGACCCGCCGGCTCGATGCGCTGGCGGAGCGTAAGCCCATCTTTCATAACTCCCGCGTGCCGACGTATTTCGAGGGACCGGAGAAGAAGGTCGAGCTGGTCACCACCTTGGAGCTCCGCGAGCTCGGCGACGACTTCTGGCGTGGCGTGGTGGCGGCCTCCGGCGCCCAGGTGCTTTCGATTCTGCGGAGCAGCCACTGCGACGCGTACCTGCTGAGCGAGTCTTCGCTCTTCGTGTTCGATCGCTACATCACCATGATCACCTGCGGACAAACCCGCCTCGTCGATGCCATCGAGCTCCTCGTCGAGCGCCTCGGCCGCGAGAATATCGCGCTCCTCATGTACGAGCGAAAGAACGAGCACTTTCCTGAGCGCCAGCCCACAAGCTTCTACGAAGACGCCCAGCGGCTGAACGCCCTCATCGGCGGCGAAGCGCTCCGCTTCGGCGACGCCGCCGGCCACCATGTGCTGCTTTTCCACTCGCGGGCGCCGTACGCGGTGCACGCCGACGACACCACCCTGGAAATCTTGATGCACGGCATCCCGCACGAGATTGCCGAACGCTTCGTCGATTGCGGTACGGTGAAGTCCGTCGCCAGCGACATCGGCCTAAGCAAGCTCATGCCGAGCTTCAGCGTCGACGAGCACGCCTTTGAACCGGCCGGTTACTCCATGAACGGCCTCGATGGCGAAAACTACTACACCGTACACGTCACCCCCGAGCGCATCGGCTCTTACGTTAGCTTCGAAACGA
>JBCCRV010000235.1:0-9743 GCA_039201085.1 Myxococcota bacterium
GCTGAATCGCTCCGCTGATGCCGACGGCGATGTAGAGCTTCGGCGCGACGACCTTGCCGGTCTGACCGACCTGGAGCTCGTTTGGCACGTAGCCCGCATCGACGGCGGCGCGGGACGCGCCCATGGCGGCGCCCAAACTGTCGACAAGGGGCTCGAGCACGTTCTCAAAGTTCTCCGAACTCTTGAGGCTGCGACCGCCCGAGACGACAACGTCGGCCTCGGCGAGGTCCGGGCGCTCGCTTTCGACGACCTCGAGGTTGAGCACCTCGATCTTCCCGGCGGCTTCCGACTCGTCGGCCTCGTCGACCTTTTCGATCGCGCTCTCGCTACCTTCTTCACCGGCGGCTTCGAACTCGGACTGCCGTACCGTCACGACGCTGATGTCGGTCGTGAGCTTCACGTCGCCGAAGACGTTACCGGCGTACATCGGGCGCGTGTAGATGCGCTCGCCATCTTCGATGCGAACCTTGCTGATGTCCGACGCGACGCCGGCTTCCAGCTTGGCGGCCACGCGCGGCAAGAGGTCCTTGCCGAAGGTGTTCGCGGTGGCGGTGATCACGTCGTACCCGTCCTCGCCCACTTCGGCGACGGTCGGCGCGTAGCGCTCGTTGACGTATCCGCCCTCAATCTCGGCGACGAGCACCTTGCGGGCGCCAAGCTTCGTAAGGCCAGCGGCAGCTCCTTCGGCGCCTTCGCCAATGGCGAGAATGTCGAAGTGACCGCCATCGGTGATCGCCTTTGCAAAGGCGACAGCGGAAAGGGTGGTCTTCCGGGCCGCTCCGTCGTGGAGTTCGGCGACTACAAGTACGTTTGCCATTTCGTTTCCGAACCTTTCCTAGAGGACCTTCGCTTCGGTCTGAAGCTTTTCGACGAGGTCTTCGACGCTCTCAACGAACGTCGTGTTGCCCGAACGAGCCGGGGGAAGGGCGAAGGCGACGTATTCGTTCACACGCTTGGCCTCCACACCGAGGTCGTCCATCGAGAGCTCTTCGATGGGCTTTTTCTTCGCCATCATGATGCCGCGGACGCTAGCGAAGCGCGCCTTGTCGCTCTCCGGGTATGCGTGGTCCTCGGGCGTGACGCCGTTCTTCACGGAGTGCGGCTGTAGGATGCGGTCCGAGGCCGTGAAAATGCACGGACCTTCGACCTTGAGGGTTTGCTGACCCACATCGAGCTCGCGCTTCACCTCGAAGCTCTTGCCCTCGTCGCCGGTCTTCATCGTGGTGACGTAGTTGACCATCGGCCAGTCGAGGAACTCGGCGAGCTTCGTGCCGGCCACGTTCGAGTCGCCATCGGCTGACTGCTTCCCAAGGAAGACCACGTCGGGCGATTCCTTTTCGACGATTTTTGCGAGCACCTGGGCCACGACGTGGCTGTCCAGCTCGGCGTCGTCGCTCTCGCCGAGAATGCCGCGCTCAGCGCCCATCGCCAGGCCCTGGCGCATCGTCTGCGCCGTGTCCTTGGGACCGATGCTGACGAGGATGACCTCGCCGGCGCGCTTTTTGTCGGCGGCGTTTTCCGTGAGGCGGAGGGCCGCTTCGAGGCTCCACTCGTCGAAGGGATTGAGCTTCCATTCAAGCCCCTCGGATGTAACGGCCTTGCCGTCTTCGGCAATCTTGACCTTGTTGGCGTTGTCCGGATCGGCAACACGCTTGATGGGAACGAGGACTTTCACTCGCTTCCTTTCTCCGCCCAAGGGACGGCGTACCGGTTTGGCGTCCGCCGAACATCGGTGGACAAAACTGTGAAGCTGCGTTCTTGGCCCCGGGAATAGGGGGGTCGAAAGTGGGCGTCAAGAAGGGTCATTTTGCCTCTGCGCCCAGTTCTGCGCCGGCGCGCAGGCCCGCAAGAAAGAGCGCGGAAAACTGACTCGCGGCCTTTCGCAACAGCACCGGCGAAGGCTCTTCCGGCGGCTCTGCGCCTAGGGCCCAGGTCAGCGCAATTCCGTCGAGTCCGCCAAAGAGTGAACGCGCCACAACGCGAGGGTTGAGATCCTTGCGAAAGGAGCCGTCGCGCTGGCCCGCAGCGACGACGTCCGCCATTAGCTCGAGGTAGCGGCGAAAGAGCGGCGCGGCGTATTGCTTGAGGAAGGTCGACGATTGCCGAAGGTTGACCGTCACCACCTCAGCCAGGTCGCGCTCCTCCTCGAGCAGGCCCAGCTGCAGCTCCATGATGCGCTGCACCTTTTCTTCGGACGTGCGCTGCGACGAGGAGATGCGTTCCAAGAGCGCAAGCAGCGCCTTCATTCGGTCGTCGAAGACGCTGACGAGGATCGCTTCCTTATTCTGGAAGTAGAGGTAGATCGTGCCGTCCGCGACGCTGGCGGCTTTGGCGATCTCGCTGACCTTGGTGGCATAGAAGCCCTTCTTGGCGAACACGCGAATCGCGGCCTGAAGAATGCGCTCGCGCTTGTCGCCTTCCGTCGCCCTCGCTTCGGCCATTAGCGGACCTCCGCAAATGCGGACGTGAAGGGTGGGGTGACTGAATCGCGATTCATTCGGCGAGGTTCTGCCATGGACGGCGCATCGGTTCAACGCTTCTTCGACGTATTTTTTTCGCGACCCCACGCGTGAGCACAGGCTCCCTAGGCTTCGAGCCGAAGAGCTTTGAAATCATTCGACTTTTGGTGCGAATCGGGTGGCCGTTGCGGACCGCATCCGCGCGTAACCCGCGAAGCGAACGGTCCGGCGGTGAAACCCTCATCGGGGCGCTGGCCGGGGCCGCGTGAATCGCTCGAAGGCGCGCTCCGGTTGGGGCGCGCCGACCACAATCCAAAGGCCCGCTGCTTGAAATGCAGCGGCTGTGGGACTTTCGCCTTCCGCGAGGGCGCGAGCCGATTCGAGCGGCGTGGGGTGACCGCCCTCGCCATCGGGCGGCGTCCAGCCGAGCAGACCCGCCAGTCGTTCGGTGGCTTCGCCGGACAGGGCGACAGCGGCGTAGGGAATGGCGGCGGCGGCGCCGCCCTCCGCCCAAAGTACCTCCAGCCCGGCCGCTCGAAGGTGTTCGCCTTGGGCGCGAGCGAAGGCGCGACCGACGGCTGCTGCTGCGACGTTGCCGGGAGCCGCCGCTCCGCGCCAAAGGGCAACAACCACCGCCTGCTCTTGGTCACGCGGCACGAGGTGCTCGGCGCTCGCGTCGGGCACCGCGCTGGTCCCGGCTTGGGCGCCGTCGATCACGAGGTCGCGCGCGGCCGCACGGAGCGTATCGGCGTCAAAGGCGCCGATCGCACCCATGCGCAATCCACTCATGCTTGCTTCAAGCCACGGTCCGGCCTCGGCGGAGGCCGCACCGAGCGCCGTACCCCTGGGCGATGTCCACCCCGCCGCGCCCGGCGTCAGCACCTCACCGACCCAAGCCCGTTCCGGCCGCTGACGGGCGATCACGCGGCGCTGGGCGTCGCGCCATGGCGCGCCCATCCATCGTCGCTGCGCCACGCAGTCGATCAGTGCAACGGCACCTGCCGTATCGCCGGCCGGGAAGCGCGCCCGAAGCCCAAAGCGCATGCCCTCTACGAAGGGCTCACCGCCGCACATAAGGGCCATTGCTTCTGCCGCCACGGCGTGCGCGCCCCGAACGCGGTCGCGGGAGGCACCGCTCGCGAAGAGCGCAACGAGCGAGATTTCTCCGGCGCCAGCGCGCAGGGCAATGCGTGCGCCGGAGGCATGTTCATCGCCGTTCCATCCGGCCGGCGCGTCTTCGGCGCATTCCTCGTCGGACGCGCAGACGAGACCCACACCCATCCGCAACGCCGGACGCTGCTGGCGCGCGCGCGCGAGCTCGTCGATCTCCGTCGATGGCCACGAACGCTGCCCGCCGCCGCCGCTCGCAAGACGTGCTAAGCGACGCAGGGCTCGGTGGTCGACGGCGCGAAGCTGCACGAGGGCGACGGCTCCGTCACGCGTGCGAAAGAGGTTGGTCTCGCCCTCGAAGGCGGCGCCCTCGGCGAACCATCGCGCACGGGACGGGTCGGCGAAATCGAAGGCGAGTGCCATTCGGCTTCGCGTCCCCGATTCGCGGCGCACGCGCCGCTCACCGCTGGCGTTCGCAGGAGCTCTCAGGTCTGGCGCTTCGAGCGCTTCGGCAAGTTCGCTCGCGGCGCCTTCTGCCGCTTCGCGCGCGACGTCGCCCTCCACCACGACGGCGGCCCGACGGAGGGCGCGCCTCATGCGCCGCACAGCCTGGACGCTAGGAATCGCCTCGCCCGCAAAGGGATCGATCTCCTGGTCCCACGCGGCCGATAGGGCGAGGGTGGCAGCGCGCGCTTCGCTGCCGCGGCTTTGCAGACGTGCGTTTTCGAGCCGTGCGGCCAATGCGGCATGTTCGCGCGGTCCGAAGTCGCCCGCGCCCGCTCCGATGAGCGCTGCGGTGCAGCCTCCCGGTGCGCGCGGCGCACACTCGCTCTCGAGCACTGTTTTCTCGGGCCCCACGAGCGCCCGTACCTGCGCGGATTCGAAGGACCAAGCGGCCATCGTGAGCGCCGCCGGCTCGTCCGCCGTTCGTGCGCCCAGAAAGGAAACCCGCTGAATCCGCGCCCATCCCGTACCCGGCTGCAAGCGATAAGCGACGGGCACGCCGGCGACGTCTTCGACGCGCTCGGACCCGCCCGTAACGACCGGGCGCGCCGCCGTCCTCGGGCACGCGGCGAGCATCATCAAACACCACGGCCCTAAGCTCGCAACCCGCCTACCCATCGGTTCCTTTCGCACGGCCCTCGGCGCTCCCGTCCGAAGAACCGCCCGTGGCGCCCAGTTCTTCCCCGCGCCGAAGGCGCGCGATGTTGCCGCGATGACGCCACGCGATGAGCACGGCTATCGCTGCAAGCCCACCGAAGCGCGACGCCGACAGCGCACCCACGCCCACACCTACGCCCGCCGCCAGCAGCGCTGCACCCGCCCCGCCAAGGGTGCCAAGGCTGGCTTTTTTTGTCGTGACGCGGAGCATGAGCGCTGAGCATAACGCCACGGCGCCGGCGAGCGGGGCGAGCACGCACGTGGCGAAGGCTCCTGTGGATGCCCCTTTGCCGCCGGCGCGCGGGTTCCAAAAGGGTGCGCAGTGGCCCAGCACCGCCGCAAAGGCGCAGGCGCTCGCAGCGACGTCGCCCAGCCCAAGGGCGAGCGCTCCGGCGGCGGCGGCGGCGCCTTTGGCGCCGTCGAGAACAAACACCACCAGGCCCGGACCCAGCCCAAGGACCCGCTGAACATTGCTGGCACCGAGGTTTCCGCTGCCTTCGCGGCGAAGGTCCCGGCCGACGATGCGCCCGACAACCGCCGCAAACAAGCAAGAGCCGAGCCCGTATGCGAGCAAAATGGCGCCGGCGGCCTTCATCGGCGCTTCTCTGCCCTTCGCGCCACGGTCACCGAGCGGGCCTATCACCCCGGCCGTCCAGGTCCAAGGCGGGTGCCCGAAGCCAAAACGGCGAACCTGCTACCTTTGGGAACGATGCGCATCCGCCGTTGTCAGCACCCCATGCACCGATTTGGCTTGGCCACCGCGCTCGTCCTATCGCTCGTCCTCTCAGGGGCCTGCGGCGCCCGAAGCGCCCAGCGCACCACGCCAAATCCCGTCGAGCTCGAGCCCGTACGCATTGAAGCCCAGCCCGACGGCGCCGGCGGCTACGAGTTCGAGGCCTACGACGCGAACGGCCTCTTTCAGGAGGGCGTCCGTCGAAGCCGCGCGGGCGAATGCGTGTCCGCGCTGCCGCTCTACGACCGGATCGTGGCAGAATTTGCGAGCAGTCAATACGCCGCGCCCTCGCACTACAACGCGGGCCTCTGCCTGAAGGAGCAGGGGGAGCGAGACGCGTCCGCCCTGCGGTTCGAGGCGATGATTCGCAGCTACCCCGAGTCCGAAGACGTGGACCACGCGCGCTTCCAGCTCATCGAGCTCTACCTCGACCTCGAGCGCTTCGACGAGGGCTTGGAAACCGCCGCCCGTCTGCTCGACGGCACCCGCACGCCCGACGAGCGTGTCGAGGTGATGGCGCGCCATGCGCAAATCCTCCTCGCCCAAGGCGAGCGCGCCGAGGCCGCCCAGAAGGCCCGCGAAACGCTGCGCTACGCGCGCCTTCGCCCCGAGGACGACGAGGTCTCCGTCGTGTATTTTCTCGGCGCCGCCAACTACGTGCTTGCCGAAACGATTCGCCTCGACGCGTCCGAGGTGGTGCTTCCACCCGGAACGATCGCGGTGCAGCGCGCCAGCCTCGAACGGCGCGCCCAGCTCCTCCTTCGCGCCCAGCGCGCGTATTTCGACACGATGCGCCACACGAGCGCCCACTGGGCCGCCGCCGCCGGCTACCGAATCGGCGCCATGTACGACGCCTTCTGGGACGCGATCATGGAAGCGCCCGTGCCGCCTGCGGATCCGCCGCTGACCGGTGAAGACCTCGCCTACTACCACGAGCAGTATCGACTCTCCCTCGCCAGCCTGGCCAAGCCCCTCATTCGCCACTCGATCCGCTACTGGGAGCTGACCTTAGTGATGGTCGAACGCACGGGCGTCGACACCGAATGGTCCGTCCGCATTCACGAAGACCTCGAAGCCGCCCGCGCGCGCCTGCTCGAACAGCCGGATGGCCCCGGCGGCCTCCCGTCCACCGAACCGGGCATGGGCGGTTCGGCCGCGGCGCCGCCCCCGGCCGACGACGGCCGACTGCACTACCCGAGTGGCGGCGGGCGCATCGAGTAGGAGTACGCGGTTTAGTAGTTGTGGGCGAGCACGCCTTCGGCGAAGTAGTTGTGTGGACCGCCCACCGAGAGGTCGAAGACGAGCGTCGGATCCTTGCGCTGTATGTCGACGATTCGAACGTTCGTGCCGTCTTCGCCGAGTAGCGAATCGCCTACGCGAAAGTGTTCTGCGGGGCGGTAGGCGAGGGCGTCCGGCGAGTAGAGCGGATGGGCATCCGTTACGCGCATCACATGGCCGTTGGAAAGGGAAAGGGCGCGCACGTTTTGCGGCCCGCGGGGAATCACGCCGCGTACGTACGTTTCGATGCGTTCGCCGTCTTGCCAGGCGAAGACCACGCCGCCCGGTCGAAGAGTTTCGATCGGCCGCGGGCCGTTTGGCGTGGAGACCTGCGTGCCCGCGGCGAAGCAGTAGGGCCCGCTTTGCACGGAGCGTGCGACTGCACCGGGCACGGAGCGAAGGGAGCCGTCTTGCGTGCGGTAGCAGGCGAGCACGGCGTAGTGCGATTCGCATTCGACACGGTCGCCGGTGCCGAGCGTGCTGCCCTCTTCGTTCATGATGTCGCTGAAGAAGAAACGGCGGCCCTGCGAGTCCGTGGGCAGCGACCGAGCCGTCGCCATAGGCAGTTCGGTCCAGGGAAGGGCGTCTTCGCACGCGAGCTCGCTTAGCGCTCCTGGCGCCGCAGTGCTGCGTGCGTAGCGAAGGGCCAGCGATTCCACGTCGGCGGGCAACGCGTCGAGGTCGAACTGAACGAACCCCTGCAAATCGCAGCCCTGAGGGGAAAGCGGCCTGACGCGAAGGATTTCGTCGCTCGTCACGCGCAGGGAAGGGCGGTCCGTTTGGCGTGGGTTTGGCGTCGCGCGCACGAGCACGTCGTCGATGAGCAGCGTGCCGTCGCCATCCACTTCAAGGGTGCTTGTGTAAGGCGTTGCCGGCGCAGCCTCTACTACGGGCGTCGGCGTCAGCGCGTTCCCGATGAAGCGAAGGACTTCGTCGCCCGCTTCAAGGGTGTTCGCGCGTTGAAAACCGCCGCCCGCGAGCTTTACTTCGATGTTGGAAGGCACGGCTGCGCGCGAGCCGTCGGCGAAGAAGAGGCGAACCTCTCGGCGGTGCGCATATGGCCGAACGAAGCGAATCCGTCCGACGCCCGACGGCGACACGACCTCCTGACCGCGAACGAGATCGTGCAGCAGCACGTTGCCCGATGGCGTTCGCACGAAGCTCGCGTACTCCATAGGCAGTTCGACCTGCCCGTCGGTGCCGCCGTGCTGCCAATCGCTTGCGGCGTAAAAGTCGCCGTGTGCGTCGCGCCCGCAAACGGTCCAGGTGTAGCTGTGGCCGCATTCGCTCAGCGGCGCTTCCAGGCGTCGTGCGGGCGCAAGGCGTACTGCGGCGGTTCGCGAAGACGCGTAGGCTTCAAGCTCCGCCGCACTGACCTCGAATGCTGCCTCGCCCTGGCAAGGAACGTCGGGTACTTCGTCGCCGGCTTCAGACCAAAGGACCACCAGAGTTTCAATGCGCGGATCGAGCGGCTCGGGCAGCCGGTATTCGCCGAGCGTCAGCCAGCCGCCGCACCGCTCCGCATGAAAGCGGGCGCTGGGCATGCCGCGCGCCTCTGCGACCACGGTTCGCTCGCGGGCGGGTTCGACCTCTGGGGTTGGCGCCTCGTTTTCCACCTGGGCGGGCTGCTCGACGATGCCCTCGCCGCGATCTGGGTCGGCGGCGAGTTCGGGGGATGGGTCTTCGCCCTGGGGCCAAAACGCAAAGGCGAGCGCCACGAGTGCGGCTGCAGCAAGGAGCCACCACCGGCGCTTCGGCGCCGTACGCTCCGCAAGCACGTTGCGCCGGATCGTCGCTCGCACATCGGGCGGCATCGCCCTGGGAACGAGCGTCTCCAGCGCTTCGTGGACGGGATCGTTTGCCTGCAGCAGATCGGCGAGCCGCTGCGGCTCTTCAGTTTGATCCGAGTCGCTCATCGCTCACTCCTTTCTCGCTCGGGTCTGTCTCCGCGAGCGCCGCCAAGATCGCCCTACGCGCGGCGTGCAAGCGCGAGTGCACGGTGCCGAGGGGAAGGTCGAGCTCGGCGGCGATGCGCTTGCAGCTCATGGCTTCCGCCTCGAACATCACGAACACGGCGCGCTTTGCTTCATCGAGGGCCTCGATCGCCGCGTGGGCGTGCGCGACTCGACGTCGTGCGTCCAGGGTCGCTTCCGGATCGTGGGCGTCCGCCTGCTCGGGCGCTTCGCCCAGCACCACCCGCCGATGGGCGTGTGAACGGCGGTGATTCGCCGCCAGTCCCCGGGTGATCTGCCAAAGAAGGCCCTTCAGCGAGCTGTCTTCCAGTTCGTGCTCCCGACGACAAAGAATGAGAAAGACCTCCTGGACGAGGTCGGGGACGTGGCGGATGGGTATGCCCATGCGCTGAAGCAGCCGCCAGACGTGGTCGGCGTGCGCTTCGTAGGCGGCGGAAAGATCGAGGCCTTTCTTTGTCGAACTTGCCGCCATTCAATGCCTAAATGTCACGAGCCCCACCGAACTTCATCGACGCCGAGACTTTCTCGACGTGCGCTCTTGCTTGTCGCTCTGGTGCGGCTTGACACCCCTCTGGGCGCACGGTAGACAAGCCGCCCTTCGGGCGTACGTCCGTGGGGCTGGCGTAGCCAGTTCAACGCCTTGGCTGGCGTAGCTCAATTGGTAGAGCACCGGTTTTGTAAACCGGCGGTTGCGGGTTCAAGTCCCATCGCCAGCTCTGCTGCCTTTGCGGCGCCGATGAAAACTGAATGATTTTGGAGGGTTGCCCGAGTGGCCAAAGGGAGCAGACTGTAAATCTGCCGGCAATTGCCTACGGTGGTTCGAACCCACCACCCTCCACCAAGTCTTCGCCTGCCTTCGGCGCATCGGTGAAGCAACGCGGGAGTAGCTCAGTTGGTAGAGCGTCAGCCTTCCAAGCTGAACGTCGCCGGTTCGAACCCGGTCTCCCGCTCCGGTGCTCTCGCGAGCGCTTTGCCTAGGTAGCTCAGTGGTAGAGCACTCCCTTGGTAAGGGAGAGGTCGTGAGTTCAA